>JBKJKB010000180.1:0-4925 GCA_046597675.1 Gemmatimonadaceae bacterium | reverse complement strand
CCGATCTCGATGCCGGCGGTCTGGCGCAAACGCAGCGCGCCAGTCTGATCTCCGAGCGTCGGACGAACCCGCAACCAGTTGTACGCGCCAGTCAGCGCCGTTAGCGACAGCAGTCCGACCTTGAGCAGCAACACCCTGCCGTAATCGGTTCCCGTGAGCGCGGAAAGGGAGCCGACGTGGGTCCACGCCATGAAGACTCCCGTCGCACCGGCGAGGGCGCCGAATCCCAGCGCAGCGGGCGAAAACGCATTTACGACGTCGCGAACCACCGTCCATCTGTCATCCCGATCCAGCCGCCAAGCCGATGGCAGTCCTACCAGGAAAACCAGGAACAGGTTTCCGAGCCACCCCGCAGCCGCGACAGTATGTATGGAGTTGGCCATGATCGATGGCGCTACCAACCGTGGCACTGACGCGGCGTGGCTCGCGAGAGCGAGTCCGATCGCGAGCACGATGGTGGCGACTCCGGCCACGTACCAACCTGCTGATCGCGAACGACGGTCGAGCAGATGATCGCGGCGATCAAGACGCTTGGATACGAGGCGGCGGTCGCACCGTAGGACAGGAGCGTAACCGCGGCGTCATCTGGCACCTGCCGGCACCACATCGGTTGCAGGGAGCAGCGGGCCAGTTTCGGCGCCATTGCGGCGAGCCGTGCCCGCCGCGCGGCCCAGCTCCCTCTCCTTCCATAGAGAGTAGATCGCCGGGATCACTACCAGCGTCAGAATCGTCGACGATACCATACCCCCTATCATCGGCGCCGCGATCCGCCTCATCACGCTGGCGCCGGCACCGCTCCCCCACATGATCGGGAGAAGGCCGGCCATGATCGCGATCACCGTCATCATCTTCGGCCGTACGCGCTCCACGGCGCCTTCGTGGATCGCCTGGTACAGCTCACGTACCCCGGCGTCCGCGCGCGCTGCCTTCTTCGCCTTCCACGCATGATCGAGGTAGATCAGCATGATCACTCCCGTCTCCGCCGCCACGCCGGCCAGAGCGATGAAACCGATCGCTATCGCGACCGACCAGTTGTACCCGAGGAGCCAGACAAACCACATCCCCCCGATCAACGCAAAGGGGAGCGACAGCATCACGATCGCCGTTTCGCCGACGCTGCGAAAATTGAAATAGAGTAACAGGAAGATGAGCGCCAGCGTCGCGGGTATTACCATCTTCATCTTTTCCTTCGCCCGCTCCATGTACTCATACTGCCCGCTCCACGCCATCGTGTAGCCCGTAGGCAGCGTCACCATGCTTTCCACCGCACCGCGTGCCTCTTCCACGTACCCGCCGATGTCCCGGCCGGCAACGTCCACGTAAACCCACGCAGTCGGTTGCGCGTCCTCGGTCCGGACTACCATCGGTCCAGCCACCGGACGGATCGTCGCAACCTGCCCGAGCGGCACCTGCCGCGTCCCACCGGCGGCGCTCGCCACCGCACCGCCCTGCGCCATCGCGCCTGCCATCAGCGGCGATACACCCGATCCGCTGCTGCCGCGCGCATGCGCAATCGGAATCAATACCGACGCCAGCCGCTCCGGGGTGTCGCGCAGCTCCTGCGGATACCTGACGCGCACTCCGTAGCGCTCCCGTCCCTCGACGGTTTGCGTGATCGTCATCCCGCCGATCGCGGTCGCGATTACCGCCTGCACGTCGCCCACGTTCAGCCCGTGGCGGGCGGCCTCGGCACGATCGATATCGATATCGAGATAGTATCCAGAACCGGCGCGCTCGGCGAACGCGCTGCGAGTCCCCGGGACGGAGCGGACGGCGCTCTCGACCAACCTCGCGATCCGTTCGAGCTCGGTAAGGTCGGGCCCGAAAATCTTGATGCCGACCGGAGTGCGGATTCCCGTCGCCAGCATGTCGATGCGTCCCTTGATCGGCATCGTCCACGCGTTCGTGACCCCGGGCAGCCTCACCGCCGTATCCATGGCCGCGATCAACCCGTCATACGTCATTCCGTCGCGCCATTCGTCGCGTGGCTTGAGCGTGATCGTCGTCTCGAACATGTCGAGCCCGGCGGGGTCGGTCGCGGTCGTCGCGCGCCCCGCCTTCCCCCAAACGCGCTCCACCTCCGGGAACGACTTCAGCACGCTGTCCTGGAACCGCAGGATCTCCCGCGCCCGCGCTACGCTTACTCCCGGAAGCGTGGTCGGCATGAACAGGACGGAACCCTCCACGAGCGGCGGCATGAACTCACTACCCATCCGCTTCCACGGGATCCATGTAAGAATCAGCATCGCCACCGCGGCCACTATCACGGGACCACGGTTTCGCAGAACAAATGGGATCACCGGCCGATAGACGCGGATCATCGCGCGGTTCAGTGGATTTCGCGTTTCCCTGTAAATGCGACCACGAATGAACAGCCCCATGGCGACCGGCACCACCGTCACCGAGAGCAGGCTGGCCGCCGCCATCGCAAACGTCTTGGTGAACGCCAGCGGCTTGAACAGCCGCCCTTCCTGTCCTTCGAGCGCGAAGACGGGGAGGAACGACACGGTGATGATGAGCAGCGAGAAAAAGAGCGACGGTCCCACCTCCCGTGAGGCCTCGAGCACGATCCGCCACCTTTCCGCGCTCGTCAGCACGCTTGTGTCCATAGAGGCAGACTCGCTTCCCCCGCCCTTCGCCGCGATCGCGCGCTCGAGGTGCTTGTGCATGTTCTCGATCATGACGATAGCGGCGTCGATCATCGCTCCGATGGCGATCGCGATCCCGCCGAGCGACATGATGTCGGCGCCGACTCCCACGAACCGCATCGCGATGAAGGCGATGAGGATGCCGAGCGGGAGCGTCACTATCGCGACCAGCGCCGAGCTGGCGTGGAGCAGAAAGATGATGCACACGAGAGCGACAATGACGGTTTCCTCTATGAGCTTCACCCTCAGCGTAGCGATGGAATGATTGATGAGTTCGCTGCGGTCATAAACCGGGCGCACCACGACGCCGGGCGGCAGTCCCTTCTCGATTTCGGCCAGTCGTGTCTTGACGCTTTTGATCGTCGTGAGCGCGTTCTCGCCGAAGCGCATCACTACGATCCCGCCGACCGCGTCACCGCGGCCATCGAGCTCCGCTATTCCGCGGCGGACCGCCGGCCCGACCGACACGCGCCCCAGCTCGGCCACGCGGATCGGCGTCCCTGAGGGTGTCGCGCCGACCACAACGTTCTCGATGTCGGAGAGCGACCGCAGATACCCGAGCCCCCGCACCATGTACTCACGCTCCGACAGCTCCATCACCATCGCGCCGATGTCGGAGTTGGCGTTCTGGATCGCCGACATCACCTGCGTGACCGGAATCCCGTAGGCCAACAATCGCACCGGATCGATATCCACCTGATACTGCTTCTCGAAGCCTCCGACGCTGGCGACTTCCGAGACGCCGGGAACGGCGGTGAGCGCATACCGCAGGTACCAGTCCTGAAGCGATCGGAGCTGGGCCAGGTCGAGCCGGCCGGTCGTGTCTTCCAGAGCGTACTGGTACACCCACCCAAGCCCGGTCGCGTCGGGGCCGAGGGAGGGCGCAACGTTCGCCGGCAGCTTGCCTCGGATTCCGTTCAGGTATTCGAGCACGCGGCTCCGTGCCCAGTACAGATCGGTGCCGTCCTCGAAGATGACGTACACGAACGAGACTCCGAAGAACGAATACCCGCGAACTACGCGCGCGCCGGGGACCTTGAGCATCTCTGCCGCGATCGGATACGTGACCTGGTCCTCCACGATGCGCGGCGCCTGCTCGCCGTAGTCCGCCTGCACTATCACCTGGACATCGGACAGATCAGGGAGCGCCTCGAGCGGCGTGTTCCGCAGGGCTATGACCCCGCCGATCACGGACGCGACGGTGAACAGGAGCACCAACAGCTTGTTGCGGACGGACCACTCGATGACTCGCGCAAGCATCGCCCTACTCCTTCGGCTGGCCGGCGGCCGGCTTCGGCACCGGTGGCACGGTTATGTCCATCCCCGGCATGTCAGCCATCCCGCCGAGCGCCGAGCCGAGGTTCGATTCCGCGTCGATGAGAAACGTCGCTGAGGCGACGACCGTGTCTCCCACGCGCACACCCGCGATGATCTCGGCCCGGTCATCGCTCATCGCGCCGAGCGTGACTTCACGCGGCTCGAGCCGTCCGTCCGCCCGGCGCACGAAGACGAGCGTCCGGCGTCCCGTCACCAGCACCGCGGAGCGCGGTACCGTAAGGGCCGACGGCCGTCCAGCAGCCGAAAAGCGGAACGTGGCGTACATCCCCGGCTTGAGACGAACGCCGGGATTTGGCAGGACTACGCGAACGCGTACGGTTCGTGTCTCCGGGTTGAGCGTGGGATACACGTAAGAGATCCGCCCCTGCCTGCGCTCTGCCGGATACGCATCGAGTTCGACCAGCACCGTCTGCCCCACGCGCGTGGCGGCCAGGTCCCGCTCGAACACTTCACCCTCGACCCACACGGTGCTCAAGTCGGCGACCCGATAAAGTGGGTCTCCGGCCATGATGCGCTGGCCGCCCAGGACGTTCTTCTCGATTACGTGCCCGCTCACCGGAGAACGCAATGTCAGAGTCCGCGTGACGACACCGCCGCGCGCCATCCGGTCGATCTCACCGCGCGGGATGTCCCAGAAGAGGAGGCGCTGTCGCACGGACTGAATCATGTCGTCAGCGCTGCGCCTCGCCTCGGCGGAGCCTCCGGCCACGTCGCGAGCCAGCCGTTGAGACAGCTTGAGCTCTTCCTGCGCGGCGACGAGCATGGGCGAGTAGATGGCGAGCAAAGGCTGGCCGACAGAGACCGGCTGCCCCGTGACATTGACGTAGAGCTGCTCGACCCAGCCGTCAAGTTTCGTCGAAACGATTTTTACGCGCGTCTCGTCGAACGTAACCTGTCCTACGGTGCGGACTTCCGCCGCGATCACGCCCGACTCGACAC
>JBKJKB010000001.1:0-2864 GCA_046597675.1 Gemmatimonadaceae bacterium | reverse complement strand
CCGGTGAGCGCGCGGACCGGGGCCGTGACGGTGCCCGGGCCGCGACCCGCGCGATGTCGCCAGATGCCTGGCGGCGCCACCTAACAGCGTGGCGGTTTCGTGCCCGCGCGCTCGGCGCGGCGCGCGATCGCGCGCGACATTCCGGCGAAGAACAGCTCATGGATGGGGTATAGCAGGTACCAATAGAGCAGGCCGAGGAAGCCGTACGGCTCGAAGAACGCCGTCTGCACGAGTAGCGCATCCCCTCCGGGCCTGTTCGAGGCCTCGAATTGCAGCCACGCCCGGCCGGGGACTTTCATTTCGGCACGCAGGCGGACGAGGCGTCCGGGGTCCACCGCCTCCACCCGCCAGAAGTCGAGCGTGTCGCCCGGACGCAACTCGTCGGGGTTGCGGCGTCCTCGTCGCAATCCCACGCCTCCCACGAGCCGATCCATCGCTCCTCGCAGCTTCCATCCCCCTTCGCCGTAGAACCAGCCGCGTTCACCGCCGATCCCGGAGAACGTCGCGAACAACTCGGCGGCGCTGGCTGCCGACTCGATCCGGCGTTCGTCGAGGATCATTCCTTCGGAAACCTTGAGTGTGACTCCCGGCTGGAGTCCGGTCCGCGCACCGGTCCAGTAGGTCTCGACGGCGCCCGATTGAATGCGCTGCAGCGCGCGCCGAACCGCCTCGTGGTATGGGATGAGTGCCACCGCGAACAACTCTTCTGCCGCGTGATCGTGCACCACGACTTCGTTGTGCATGCCTTCGATCAGCGCGCGCGAAATCGACACAGGGATTGGGGTGATCATATGGAGGAACAGCGACGACAGTCTCGGCGTCAGCACCGGGAGCGGAACGAGAATTCGAGTGAGTTTTCGCACTGCTGCGTAGCCCAGCATCATCTCGCGGTACGACAGCACGTCTGGACCGCCGATCTCCAGCGTGCGCCCCACCGAACCCGGCTCTTGCAGCGCGAGCGTCAGGTAGTCGAGCACGTTCGCGATCGCGATCGGCTGGCAGCGCGTTGCCATCCATCGTGGCGTGAACATCAGGGGGAGCCCCTCGGTGAGGTACCGGATGATCTCGAACGAGATGCTTCCCGAGCCCACGATCACCGCGGCGCGGAACTCTGTGAGTGGCACCCCGGAAGAACGCAGGATGCGGCCCACTTCGTGCCGCGACGCGAGATGCGGAGAGAGCGCTTCGTCGGCGTTGCCAAGCCCGCCGAGGTAGATGATCCGACGCACTCCGGCCGCGCTCGCGGCCATGCCGAAATGCTCGGCGGCCATCCGGTCGCGGTCCTCGAATTTCCCCTCGCCCTGCGTCATGGAGTGGATGAGGTAGTACGCGACGTCCACTCCCTCCATTGCCGGGAGGAGGCTTCCAGCATCGAGTGCGTCCCCTCGGCGAACGTCGACCCGCTCCCAGCCGCGTCCGGAAATGTGCGAGGGATCCCGTGCGAGGCAGACGATCTCGTGCCCGATGGCGAGCAGGCGCGGAACGAGGCGACCCCCGACGTACCCGGTGGCGCCAGTGACAAGGATCTTCATCGTCGCTCAGAAAGCACGTGAGAGTCCAACGCCATCTTTGGCTTGAATGCCGGTGAATGGTTCCGTCGGGGACATCGCATTCTGTTCGCTCCCGTTGCGCAACGATATCTTCGCTACAGAGCGTGGACTTGTCCATCTATCCCCCTCCATATCCCTCTTTCCGGGTCGCCCGTGAAGTTCAAGACCATCATCGAGCCGTTTCGCATCAAGACGGTCGAACCGATCCGCCAGACCACCGACGCGCAGCGGGCGGCAGCGATTCGCGCGGCGTACTACAACGTCTTCCAGCTCGACGCCGAGGATGTGCTCATCGACCTCCTCACCGACTCGGGAACGGGGGCGATGTCGGTGTACCAATGGGCCGGCATGATGCAGGGCGACGAGTCCTACGCCGGCGGCCGCTCCTTTCATGCCTTCGTCAGGTCGGTGAAGGAGATCACCGGGTTCCAGCACGTGATCCCCACGCACCAGGGACGCGCCGCCGAGCACATCCTCTCGGGCGCGCTGCTCGAGCCCGGATCCATCGTCCCCAACAACACGCATTTCGACACCACGCGGGCGAACGTCGAACACAGGGGCGCGGTGGCCCTCAACCTGCCGATCGCGGAAGGGCGCGAGCCGCAGACCATCCATCCCTTCAAGGGGAACATGGACGTCGCCGCGCTCGAGCGAGTGTTGCGCGAGAACGCCGGCAACGTGCCGCTGGTGATGACTACCGTCACCAACAACTCCGAGGGCGGGCAGCCGGTGAGCATGGAGAACATTCGCTGCACCTCGGCACTCTGCCGCACGCACGGCGTGCCCTTCTTCATCGACGCTTGTCGCTTCGCCGAAAACGCGTGGTTCATCAAGACCCGCGAGCCGGGGTACGCCGACAGGTCGCCGCTGGAGATCGCCCAGGAGATGTTCGGCCTCGCCGACGGCTGTACCATGAGCGCGAAGAAGGACGGGATGGCGAACATCGGCGGATTTCTCGCGATGAACGACGACGCCCTCGCCCTCACCTGCCGCAACTCCCTCATCCTCACCGAGGGGTTTCCCACCTACGGCGGGCTCGCCGGCTACGACCTCGAGGCAATCGCGGTCGGGCTGCACGAGGCCCTCGATCCCGACTACCTGCGGTACCGGATCCGGTCGGTGGAGTATCTCGCCGAGAAGATGATCGCCGCCGGGATTCCCATCGTGCGCCCCGCGGGTGGCCATGCGCTCTACCTCGACGCCAGGAGTTGGCTCCCGCACATCCCGCCGCACCAGTACCCGGGGTGGGCGCTCTCCGTCGCGCTGTACGTCGAGGGGGGCATCCGCGCGTGCGAGATCGGCTCCGTGATGTTC
>JBKJKB010000280.1:0-6047 GCA_046597675.1 Gemmatimonadaceae bacterium | reverse complement strand
TGGACGAGCACGGCCAGAAAGTCGCGCAGGCGGCCGCCGACCGCGGCATCCCGCCGCAGGAGTTCGTGGACGAGATCGCCGCGAAATTCCTCGCCATGTGGCGCCGGCTCGACATCTCCCACGACCAGTTCATCCGCACGACGGACGAGGCGCACCGCAAGGGAGTGCGGGCGCTCATCAAGCGCATTCACGACAACAACCCCGACGATTTCTACGAGAAGAGCTACGAAGGGTGGTACTGCGTCGGGTGCGAGCTGTTCAAGCGCGACAACGAGATCGTTGACGGGAAGTGCGTCGAGCACCCGACGCGCGAGCTGCAGTGGACCGAGGAGCGCAACTGGTTCTTCCGCCTTACGCGATACTCCGACTTCCTCAAGCGGCTGATCGAGGAGCGACCGGAGTTCCTCCAGCCAGAGAGCAGGCGCAACGAAATCCGGTCGCTGCTGGATCAGGGACTCGAAGACATCTCGATTTCCCGCGCGCGGCTGAGCTGGGCGATTCCCTTTCCGCTCCAGTCCGCCGATCCCGGCACTGCCGAGCAGGGCACGTGGGTATGGTTCGATGCTCTACCGAACTATCTGACCGCGACGGGCTATCCGGACGCCACGTATCGCGAGCGCTGGCCGGCGCAGCTGCACGTCGTCGGGAAGGACATCACGCGGCTGCACGCCGTCGTGTGGCCGGCGATGCTCCAGGGCGCGGAGCTGCCGCTCCCCGAGCGCGTCTGGGCGCACGGCTTCGTGCTGCTCGGCGGCGAGCGATTCAGTAAATCGTCAGGCGTGCGGCTCGATCTCGACGAAGTGATAGACCGGTACGGGAGCGACGCTCTCCGGTACTACCTCATGCGCGAGATCCCGTTCGACGCGGACGGTTCGTTCTCGTGGGAGCGTTTCGAAGAGCGGTACAACTCGGAGCTGGCCAACGCGCTGGGGAATCTCGCGAGCCGGACGATCGCGATGGTCGAGAAGTATTGCGGCGGCGTGGTTCCAGCCGGAGAGCCAAACGACGTGGACGCGGCGGACGCGCGCGATTACGCCGCGTACCACTCGGCGATGGACGGCTCTCGCGGATACCTGTTGCACGAAGCGCTCAAGAGCATCTGGGCGACTGTCTCGCGGGGCAACGAATTCGTGGACAGACAGGCGCCGTGGAAGCTGGCGAAGGATCCGTCGAAGAGCGGTGAGCTCGCCGAAGTTCTGGCGTCGCTCATTCGCCAGCTCGCGCGGCACGCGGTGCACCTTGCCCCGTTCATGCCGGGGAAATCACAGGAGCTGTGGAGCTCGCTGGGCGCGCCCGGAAACGTTACGGCCCTGCGGTTCGACGAGGTCGACGAGCTGGTCGTCTCAGGCTGGCGCGTGAAGAAAGGGGCGCCGCTGTTTCCCAAGGAGATAATGCAACCTACCTCGCAGCCGGATCAACCGTAGACACGATGATCGCTCCGTAAGGATGACCGGCCCCAAACCTGTAGTTGGCCGCAGCGGCATCCAGGAATTCCAGTGAAGTAATGGTTCCGGCGGCTATCTCCCTCAGCGCTTCCACCCCGCCCATGCGCGCCCGGCCGAGATACACAACTATGTCGGCCTCGTAGCTGATGCTCTGGGGCCCGCGCTTCACGAGCCATGCCGGTCGCAACGCGCGGACGGCATCCAACGCGGTCGTCGAAGCCGCTCCGCGGATCTCCTCCTGCGTGATGTAATTGCGCGCCCGGCTCGACGAGCCGGGCAAGCCGGTGCCCGACGGCGATGCAGCGCAGGCGGTGGAAATCAGAAGAATGGCGGCGACCGCGAAAGCCTCATGGCGCGACATGGCATACCTCGCACGACTGTGTTTGCCAGCAACGCACGCACTGGAGTCGTTGATCCGGTCGATTCGCCGGAAGATACGGCACGCCCGGCAGGGCGTCCAATGCCGCTGCCGGACAGGCCGGGAACAACCGACTCTTGACAGCAAGTGAATGACTCGCGACGATGGAGAGAGAACACCCGTGGAGGGACGTGGTGAGAGCGCGGTTTCTTGGGGCGGTAGTGTGGGCGACAACCTTTTCTGGGCCGGCTCTTTCAGCTCAAACGACACCGGTCGCGCCGGCTCCGACATACGAGCTCAAGGGCAGCATCGTCGATGGTTCGCGGCGCCCGTTGAGCCTTGTCGAGATCGTCCTGATACGCGACGCGGCCGTGGTACATACTGTTTTGTCGGGGAATAACGGCCGGTTCACTTTCGGAGCTGTGCCGGCGGGCCCCGTAATGCTGCACTTCCGAAGGCTGGGCTACGCCGCGCAAACGATGGAACTGGTCGTAGGGCCAGGGGGACATCCGGTGATCAGCGAGATCGTGCTGCTGGAAGCGCCGCCGCAACTAACGGAAGTCCTGATCAGCACCGAGCGGGTGGAAGAGCGGTACCGCGGGTTTCATGAGCGCAGGCAGCAGCGCGCGTCCTTCGGGCGTTTTCTGGAGCAGAAGGACATCCGACGGCTGGGACCCACAAACCCCAGCGACCTGTTTCGCACTGTGCCAGGAATCACCATTCGATCCGCCAATTTGAACGGCAACACCATCCGCATCCGGGGCTGCCAGCCGATGGTTTGGGTCGATGGCCAGCGCGTGCCCGACGCGGAGCTGGACGAGGTGGTTCAGCCCTCGGAGATCGGCGCCATCGAGTTTTATCCGTCATCCGCCGGAACACCGGCGCAGTACCTGGAGCGAGGGAACCGTCTCTGCGGCCTGATCCTCGTCTGGACCCGGTAACCGCCGCGGCCCGTAGACCCGGCTAGCCGGGTCGCGGCGGTCGGACAACAAAAAAGCCCTCCACTCGGAGGGCTTTCCTGTTGCCGGTGGAACTTTGCGTTACCGCACCCCGCAGCTCGCTCCCGGATACGTGGGCGCCGCGGTGGGACTCTTGTCCCAGTACATGCGGGTCATAAACTCGTCCGGCCCCTGACGGGCTATGGCCGCGTCCACGTTGGCCGCGTTCACGGACTTTTCCCGGATGGAATACTGGTAGCGGCGGGGCACGCTAGCGATGATCGCGGCTGGTCCCGGCTTGACCGTTGCAGGAACACAGGTCCGGCGCCATTCGGCCCACGCAGAAACGCCGTCGCTGTACAGAGCGATCCACTTCTGCAGCGCGATCTGCCGGAAGCCCGGCGTACCGCCTTGGTAGGCGATCTCCGACCGCGCGAGGAAAGCGCTGATGGCCGCGGCGTCGGTCACGCCCCACTGTGCCATCGACGCCCGGATTCCCTGCTCGTAGTACGCGGCCGCACTTCCCGTAATCCAGCCGCGTTCTGCCGCCTCCGCCAGAATGAACGAAACTTCGGCGTAGGTCATGATGAAGGAAGGGAATCTCTGTCCGGCAAGGCCGGTGCAGCCGGCGCAGAACCGGTTTGTCGAATAGAACACCCTGCCCGGGCGCGAAGAGGTGAGGGAGTAATTACCCGCATCGGACGCGGAGAGCGCGTTGGGCATTCCCGCATACGTGGTCGAGCTCGCGAGTGTCGGCTGGGCGTACACCGGCACGCGCGGGTCGCTATACGGAAGCATCTGATTCATGAGACGATCCGACAGCCGATGGTCATCACGCGTGCGGTTGTTGGCCGCCCACGGGTTGTCGTAAATGCCATCTCCCGGCCAGTTCATCTGTGCGTTGTCGGCATTGGACTGCATCAGCCCGCCCAGCGCACCGATTGCCGCGGTGAGCTGGGCCCGCGCCGTAGCGGGATCGACGTTGGCGAGCCGCATGGCATGACGCGCGCGGAGCGAGTTGCCGAACCGCTGCCAGCGAAGGCTGTTGCCGGCGTATATCGGGTCCGCGGCGCCCAGGGTCTGGGAACCGGCAGGCGCCCCGGCGATGGCCGTCACGGCTTCGCCAAGGTCACGGAAGAGACCCGTGTAGATGTCCTTCTGCGCGTCGTACACGGGCTGAATGGTAGGCTCCGCCGCGTCTCCCTGAAGCGCCTGAGAGTAAGGCACATCACCCCACACATCGGTTACGTAGCCGAATATCAGGCTGCGCATCACCAGGGGCGGACCCCACAGCAGCGGCTGCGCATCCGCTTTCCCGGCGTTGATCACGGCCTGGAAGTTCTTGAGCTCCTGCGCGTACGTGAAAATGAAGCTGCCATCGGTAACCGTGCCGTCGAGCCGCAGGTACGAATCCTCGTCGGGGTACTGCACCTGAGCGAGGTGCTGCGCGGTCAGCACGGGACCGCGCATGTTGGTTGGATTGCTTCCGTACCAGCGCTGCATTGCCACACGAGTGGCGTACGTGAATACCGCTTGCGGCGGCGCCTCGGTCGGGTTGTTGGGATCCTCGTTGACCCGGGTGAGCTTGTCAGCGTTACAGGCTCCCGCGCCGAGCAAGAGTAGCGCCCCGAGCCCGACAAGCCGAACGCCCCGGTGTCTCAGGAAGGAATTTTTATATGGCATTGCCTTGGTATCTCCAATGATTTGCGTCATGGAACGATCCGCAGGTTGAAGCCGATGCTGCGCGGATTCGGCGACATGTTGACCTCGATGCCCTGATCGTTCCTGCTGCTATAAGCGAACTCGGGATCGATATTCGGAACATTCGTCCACATCATGAGGTTTCGCCCTGTAAACGCGACGCTAGCTTCCCGCGCGCCCAGGAACCTGTTGGCCCAGGTCGACGGCAGATCGTATGACAGTCGGAGCTCACGAAGCTTCACGTAGCCCGCATCGTACAGGTACCGCTCGGTGAATCTGAACAGCCCGTGGAAGTACTCCTCGGCGCTGACCCTCTGGGTGTTGGGCTGACCCGTTACGATGTCCGTACCCTGGATGAGCACTCCGGGCTTGTCCCAATCCTCTTCCCGGCCGAGCAAGCTGCTCTCGAGCACTCCGGCATACTCGCCGAACATGTTGGTGACGCTGTAGAGCTCGCCGCCGCGGCGAATGTCAAGCAGCGAGTTCAAGGAGAAGCGGCCGAAGCGGAACTGGTTCGCCCAGCCACCGGTCCAATCCGCCTGGATATTGCCGAGCACCGAAAGAGTGGTTTCTCTGAGGGGACGCCCGTTTCTGACCAGAATATTGCCCGCATCATCGCGCCGGTACGCGTACCCCCGAATCGCGCCGTACGGTTCGCCCTTCCGGGCCTCGACAACCACGTCACCGAACCCGCCCCTTCCAAGGACGATCGTTTCGACGTTGGGAGCAAGATCCACCACTTCGCTGCGATTCCGCGCGTAGTTGAACGTGGAAGTCCAGCCGAATCTCGGTGTCCGCATGAGCTCGATCGACACCAGCGCCTCGATGCCCTTGTTGCTGATCTCGCCGGCGTTGACCCATTTCCTGTCGAAGCCGCTGGCACCGGAGATCTCCACATCGAAGATCTGGTTGCGCGTTGATTTCTTGTATGCGCTGGCGTCCAGCGTGACCCGGTTGCCGAACATCGACAGCTCGGCGCCAACCTCGTCGGAGCGCGTTATCTCCGGCCTCAGATCGGCATTGGCCAGCCTGGTATCAAGACGATATTGCGGCTGCGTACCGAATCTCTGCGCCTCGCCGAGGAAGACCGGCACGAGCGAATACACGGGAGCATCGCTGCCGACCCGGGCGACCGCACCGCGCAGCTTCAGCGAATTCAGAAACGAGCTCTGCAGTCCCGGAAGGGCATCCGTCAACACGATGGAAGTGTTGACCGACGGATAAAAGTACGAATTGGCCCCTACCGGAAGCGTGGACGACCAGTCGTTGCGTGCCGTTCCCTCTATTGTCCACCAGTCCTTGATCGTGAAGGCGGCGGATCCATATATGCCCTGCACGTGCCGGCGCACGATCTGTTGGTCGATCGCGGGGGCGATCGCCGCGTTGGATGGGTTGTAGACCCGCGGCACCGTGAGGCCCGTCGTCTGCTGACTATTGCCGTTGAAATACTCCCGCCGGATGTTGCCGCCGGCGACGGCGTTGAGGTCCAGCCAACTGGCGAGTCGCCGGTTGCCCGAGAAGGTAAGACTCGTGCTGTTGTCGTTTCGGTAATCGTTGACGAAGCGGAAGCCGCCGTTATAAGCCAGGTTGATGAACTGCTCGGAG
>JBKJKB010000229.1:0-3182 GCA_046597675.1 Gemmatimonadaceae bacterium | reverse complement strand
GTTCACAGAGCAAAAATGTCGATCGGCGAGTACGGTTTCATCACGTTGGGCTTCGACACCGAGGGCAACATGTTCGGCACACACTCCCTGGCGTAACCCCCATCGTGCCTGACGGCCGATGTTGAAGATGCTCGTCGACGAGACTCTTCGTCGCAACCGGGTGCTGGCCGTGAACTGGAGCAGGGGCGGCGGAGACCTACGCGTCGCACATTTCGTCGGGATGCACGCCCTGCAGATTCTCCCTTTGCTCGGCTGGTCCCTGGCCCGCCGCGGAGCCCCAGCCGCGCGGAGGTGGGTGCAATTCGCGACGTTCGCCTTTGCCGCCCTTACGGGCCTGCTGGTCGTGGAGGTGCTTGCGGGCAAGCCCGTCCTCGCTTTCGTCCTGGTGGAAAGCCGGCAAGGCGGAGCGGAATCGAAGTTGGCGTTCGGGGCCCGGACCCGATAGCTTCAGTGCTCGCAGTCGGCCGCATCCGCGGTCCACAAAACTCACCCTTCCCCCGCTCCGGCAAGCTGCGGGGGACGGATCCACGACCGAAGGGAGGTTTGCCATCATGCCCCGTGCATACGAGGCGGTATACATCTTCGATTCCACGCTCGAAGACGCCGCCATCAATGAGAAGCTCGAGCGCTTCCATTCACTGCTCAAAGTCGAAGGCGACATCAACGTCGACCACTGGGGTCGCCGCCAGCTCGCTTACTCGATCGGCCAGAAAGAGAACGGCTACTACGCGATCGCCCGCTTCGAGGCCGACCCGACCGTGCTGCCCGAATACGAGCGCGCGCTCAAGCTCGACGACGGACTCGTCCGTCACCTCATCAGCCTGCATGAGCACGAAGTCGGTGCCCCTGCCCTGAGCGAGGAAGAGATGGCCGCCGCGGCGATGAGACGTGACGACGATGACGACGACGAGGATTAAACCATGAGACGACCACAGAAAGCCTGCCCGTTCTGCGAGACCCGCGTCCGCTTCATCGACTACAAGGACGACCGCACGCTCGGCCGATTCATCACCGACCACGGCAAGATTCTACCGAGCCGCTTGAGCGGTACGTGCGCCCGGCACCAGCGTCAACTCGCGACGGCGATCAAGAGAGCGCGCTTTCTGGCGCTCATACCGTACACGAGGGGTCACACCGCCTGAGATGACCGCCGCGCTCGCACCGGAAGCCCGGAAGCTGCGCTGGCGCGGACTCGTCTTCGCGCTGATCGCGTTCATCGTCGTCAGCGCGATCCCGGTGCTGGGCTTTTACGCGCCTGTGAAGGCCTGGCACGTGATGCTGACCACCATCATCGCGGCGTACGCGGTGATCGGCTGGATCCGCGGCGGGCCCGCGATGACGGCTGTGGTGTGGCTCGCCGCGGCTCTGCTGCTGCTCTTCCGGTCGGCGCCGGCTGGCGATGCTTATTTCTGGCTGGAACGCGGCTGGATTCTGCTCGTCGCCGGCATCTTCGGCCTGGCGGCGGTTCTGGGCGCGGACCGGCCGTTGTTCGGCCGCGCTCTCCTGACCGTGCTGGCGAGCTTCGGGATCGCGCTCGCCGTGCTCGGCGCGCGGGCCGGCTCGTTCGAGCGGCTGCAGCTGATCGTTTCGGGCGAGTTCGTCACGCGGAATCAGGCGACTCTCGAAGCATTCGATTCGGGCGCGGATGAGATCGTAGGTGCCGCGTCCAATTCGGAAGCTGTCGCGCGGAGCCTGGAGCAGACCAAGGAGCGCCTGCGGCTGGCTCCCCAGATCTCGGGGATGCTCGCTCCCGCGTTTCTCGCGTTGCAAACGCTGGCGGCGCTCGCTCTGGGATGGGCCATGTTCCAGCGGTTGAGCCGCGTCCGGATCGGTCCGGCGCTCGCTCCCCTCCGGGAGTTTCGGTTCAACGATCAGCTGGTTTGGGGGCTGGCCGTAGGGCTGACCATCCTTCTGCTGCCGGCCTTCGAGGAAGCGCAGGCGATCGGCCTGAACCTCGTCGTATTTTTCGCTATGCTCTATTTCGTCCGCGGCCTCGGCGTTCTGGCCTGGGTCACCAAGGGCGGAGTTTTTGTCGTACTGGCGGTTCTTTTCTCGCTCTTCCCGCCCGCGCTCGGCGCGCTCGGATTGAGCGATACCTGGCTGGATTGGCGCAGCCGGGCGAAGGCAGCGTGACTAGTGACTAGTGACTAGTCGCTAGTTAAAACCAACAACACCAACATTTTTTCCGTCCGTCCCGCCTTTACCAGTCACCAGTCACCAATTAGACCAATGGAAGTCATACTCAGACAAGCGGTCGACAACCTCGGCCACACCGGCGACGTCGTGAACGTGTCGGCCGGCTTCGCCCGGAACTACCTCCTTCCCCGCGGCTTTGCCTACGAGGCCACCGCCGGCAACAAGAAGCGGATGGAGCAGGAGCGCGAGCGGCTCGAAGCTGCTGAAAGTTCGAGGCGTGAAGCGGCCGAAGAGATCGCCAGGAAGCTGGAGCCCGTTTCGCTGACCTTTTCGGCCCGCGTCGGCGAAGAAGGCAAGCTGTTCGGCTCGGTCACCACGGCCGACATCGCCCACCAGCTCGAAGGCCAGGGTTTCAAGATCGAAAAGCGCCAGATCGACCTGCACGAGCCCATCAAGGCCCTGGGCGTTTACAGGGTCCCGATCCGCGTGCACGCCGACGTGCGCGCAGAGATAAAAGTCTGGGTCATCAAGCAGTAATCCAGGGCCGGAAACTGGCGTAGCAAATGCAGAATGCCCCTTGCCCGGAACATTCCGGGCGATCGGGCAATACCTTAGCTGGCGGGAACCGTCCCGCGGCCAACTCTCGCACCTGTTGAATGGCTTCGACCGACCCCAACGCCGTAGCAGCAGCGCAGCGTGCAGCCGCGCTCTGCCTCGACATGAAAGCGAACGACGTGATGGTGCTGGACCTGAGAAAAGTGACCGACATGACCGACTGCTTCGTCATCGCCAGTGGGACGTCCGACACACACGTCCGCTCGGTCGGCGAGCACATCGTCGCGGAATTGAAGAAAGAAGGGATTCAGGTACATCACGTCGAAGGGTTGGAACAGGGTCGCTGGGTCTTGCTCGATTACGTCGATTTCGTGGTGCATCTCTTTCACCCGACGCTGCGCTCTTTTTACCAGCTGGAACGTCTTTGGAGCGACGCAGAAGCGATCGAGATCAGTCCTGAGGGGGCATTGCAATGAGACTGAGACTAACTC
>JBKJKB010000260.1:0-4457 GCA_046597675.1 Gemmatimonadaceae bacterium | reverse complement strand
TTGACGAAACTGGTAACTCCTCGACGGGTCAGATGCAGTGGTTTGCAGGATCGAGTACCGCGCGGTTTTACGCCGCTCCAATTCAATAAAAATTGTCGGTGGAGCACGAAAAAAGAGCCGCGATTCGCGGCTTTTTTTGGTATTCTTGTTTGCGGGGCCTGTGTCACTGGTCTGGGTCCGGTATGAAAAGCACCGGCCGCGATCTCACGATCCACTCTGCCAGCTTTCCGCTCACGCTGAACCGCGCGCTGATCACTCCCGCCGGCGCCGTATTCACGTTCACCGGCGGCTGATAGAAAACCGATTCGGACCAAGGCTTCTCCATTCCGGTCTCGATTGCCAACCCCGCTGCGTCGATTACCGCGCGAAGCGCGTCGATTGCCATCTCGTTCTCGAATCGCACGGCCACCGTCCCGCGAACGGAGCTATCCATCACCACGCTTACCCCGGCGATCTCCGCCAGCGCTGGAATGAGAACGCGGACGTCCGCACGCGATGCGTTGAGAGTGACACGAGGCTGGGCAGACGGCGATGCGCCCGGGCCGGGCGGTGTCGTGATGATGCTCACTTCCTCGACCGGAAGCGGGGGGAGTTCATCACCGATGCGCGGCAGAGGCTTGATCGTCGGGCTGCACGCCACTGCGATCAGACAAGCAATCAATACCCTCCTCACGGCGCCATCCGGGCTAACCGTCCTCGCACCGCCTGCTCAAGGGCCGGGAATCGGCCGCCGGCCGTCGAAAGAAAATTTCTGTACTCGCGCATGGCTCCTCCGGTGTCGTTTTGCTTCTCCAGCACCCGGCCGAGCTCGTAGTGAGCCTCGGCCATCGCAGGATCGGCCCGTACCGCGTCCTCCAGCAGCTTGCGTGCGTCAGCAACGGAGCCGGCGGCGTGCAGCTGAATCGCGAGATTCACCTTTGCCCCCGAGTTGGAAGGGTCGAGCCTCACCGCTTCCTGCAACGCCGTCATCGCTTCCTGCGCGCGGCCCTGTTGCGCGAGCACGATGCCGAGGTTGCTCCAGGCAGGAGCAAACTTGCTGTCTATCTCCGTAGCCGTTCGAAACGCACCCTCGGCACCTGAAACATCTCTCAGCGCCCTGTAAACGGTCCCGAGATTGTTCCATAGCTCCAGATTGCGCGGCTGCTCGTAGGTTGCCTGCAGATAGCGATTCTTCGCGGTCTCGTAATCGCCGCGTCGTTGGGCGGCGAGGCCCTGATCGAACAGCCCGCTCCCCTGTGAGCTGGAGCCCGGGCGACCAACCGTGATCTGCAGTCGCCCCCCAGTCTCGCTGCCCGCCCGCGCCGGGGAGGCCGATGCGCCGATCGAAGGCAACGGATCGCCGCCAGCTCCAAAATCTTCGCGCGGCGTTGACCTTGCGGGCCGTGACTGGGCTCTCGGCAATGAACGAGGTGGGGGCGGCTCGTCCACGTATTCTTCCTCCAGATCCGCAGGCGCCGTGCCCGTATCGCCGGCTGCGTCGAGCAGCACTAGCCCGCCTGGATCGCCCGGAGTTTCCAGCGCGATAGTACTCGGAACGGAATCGAGAAACTGCGCAACAGCAGGTGGTCGGGTGTCCGGCTTTCGGGAAGGACTGAAGGCGAGCACGAGCACGGTCAGCGCCACCGCCGCGGTGGCTACACCCAGCCCAATGACCAGCGGTGACACCACCGGCTCCCCGGACCCCCGGGTAGGAAAGCGGAAGGGGAAGTAGCCCTGTTGCGGCGCCGCAGGCGCAGGCGCCCGGCGAGCCTTCTCTTTTTGCGCTGCCTTCAGCGCGTCGGCGATTAGGCTCATGTCGGCGGGAGCCCCGGGACAATGATTAATCCCGCCCCATGTAACGCCAGCAGCGATACGGCGATCAACGCAATGAGAAAAAGTACAAGCCCGACGATGAACAGAATCTTCATCCGGCGATGGCGTCTTTCCGGCGTGGGATCCGCTTCGTCCCCGCGCAACGACGAGACCGCTTGCTTCACTTCCGCCCCGCCGATCTTCTGAGTCTGCGCCACGAAGCCGGCGAGCATCGCCTGGTCGCAGATCGCATTGATTCGCCGTGGAATTCCCTGAGCCGCTTTGTAGATCGAGGCAACAGCGGGCTCGGTGAATTCAAGGCTGCCGCGCGCGCCCGCGACGTTCAACCGGTGGTAGATGTACCGCTTGGTTTCTTCGAGGTTGAGAAAGCTCAGCGCAGACCGGACTGAAACCCGCTGGCTGAGCTGCGCCATCCCCGGCATCTTCAGCCGCTGGCTCAGCTCCGGCTGGCCCACCAGCACGATCTGGATGAGTTTCTCGTCTGCGGTCTCCAGGTTGGAAAGCACACGGATCTGCTCGAGGAACTCGGACGAAAGATGCTGGGCTTCGTCAAAGATCGCGACGCATGTGCGTCCGGCGGCCAGCTGCTCGAGGAAAAACTTATTGAGGCGGCTCAGCAACTCGTTCCGGGGAGCATTCTCCGGGTAGTTCACCCCGAACTCGGTAAGCAGCGCCTGCAGCATCTCGGCCCCGCTCAGGAATGGATTGAAAATCAGCGCCGAGCGGTGCTTGTCGGGATCAAGCTTCTCGAGCAGATCACGCGAAAGAGTCGTCTTTCCGGTCCCCGGAAGACCGGTGAGGAGCATGAATCCCTCCTTCCGGTCTATGCCGTAGGTCAGCTCGTCGAGCGCCGTCCTGTAGCGATCCGAATAGAAGACGTAACGCGGATTCGGCGTGAGGGAAAACGGGCGCTCTGTGAGGCCGTAAAACTGTTCGTACATCCTTAGCGCGTAGTGGGCGCGGCGCCTACGATGATCGTGGGGGTGAGGAATATCACCAGCTCGTCCTTTTCCTCAACGTCGGTGCGTCCCCCGAAAAGCCCTCCGATACCGGGCACCCTACTTAGCCCTGGAACTCCCGTTTTTGTCCTGTCGCGCCTGGTCTGCGTAAGCCCGCCAATCACTATGGTTTCGCCGCCGCGCACGCGTGCCATTGTATCGGTCTCACGACGCGAGATGACGGGAGCGGTGATCCTCGATCCGTCCGGGGAAACGAACTCCTCCACCCTCGCGACCTCGCTTAGCTGCGGTCGGACCTGCAAGGTAATGACGTTGTCTGCTCCGATCTGGGCCAGAATGTTGAGCACGATTCCGACGGACACCTGCTGGGGCGTAGCTACGGTGTTCTGCGAGATCAGAGCTCCGTTCGGCCCGAAAATCGGCGTCTGCGTCACCGCAAAAAACACTTCGCCAGTCGTCGCATCGAAATGCGCGAGCTGGTTGTTGAGGGCCGTGATCATCGGGCTCGATAGAACCGCGACGTCTCCCTGGGACTCCAAAGCGTGCAACGCGACGCTGACCATGGAGTTGCCGCCACCCAATGTCACCGAGAACGTATTGCTGGAAGCGATGCTGTTCGCACCGAGATTCAGCTTCGCCCTGCTGGCCAGCAGCGACCAGTTGATTCCAAAGCGGAATTCCCTGTTGAGCGACACGCGGACGATCTTCGCCTCGACCAACACCTGCCGCTGAACCGATGCCTGGAACGAGGTGATGTACGACTCTACCAGTGCCAGTGTCGAAGGCGGCGCAGTGACGAAGATGCTTCCAGCTATCGGGTTGATGATCAGCCGGCGGCCGTCGCCCGACGTCTTCGCGGTGGCGCCGGGAGCGCCAGCAGCGGAGCCGAGCACAGAGGTCGCCGCGTTGACCGGAATGGCAGGTGCACCGCCGGCGACAACACCGCCAGAGTCGGAGGCGAGGCGCGTTCTCCCTGTCGTATCGGTAACGACGTCGTAGAAGACGAGAGCCTCGAGCGCGATACGGACATCCTGCCAAAGATTTGCTGCCGTCGTGCTCTGGATAGAGCTTCCGCCGCCGAAAGCACTCCCGGCCTGTTGGCCAACCTGTTGCTGACCGCCGACCGAAGCGCCCCCGATCGAGCTGGTCGTAACGGTGGAAGTCGCCCCGACCCGGCTTAGCGAGACGTAGTCAAGCGAGAAGTTCCGCGACTGCATGCGGGACCCGGTCACGCGAAGCACGCCGCCCTGGATCTGGTACGCATACGAGTGGCGCGCGAGGAGACTTGCCAGCGCTTCGTCAAGCGTGACATTCTCGAGGCGGGTATTCACGAGACCATGCACGTCAGGGTCTATCTCCAGGCCCAAGCCAAAGCTCTGTGCAAGACCACGTAGCGACGTACGCAAATCCTGGTCGACCGCGTCGAACCGCTGGATGCGGGGGCCAGTCCGTCCTGCTTCAGTGACCTGAGCGACAGGCAAGGCCGGTAGCGCCAAGTCGCCACCATCGCTCGGGCGCGACACGCCCCCGACCTCTGTCGGCGTGCGCGCGTCATCCGCTGCACGAGGCGCGCTCGCGCATGCCCACGCAAAACCGATGAGCGCGACATAGCCAAACCGCGCTCTCAAAGCCCGTTCCGATCCTGTTGAGCGGGTTCCCAGCATCACTGCCTCACCGATTCAGAGA
>JBKJKB010000053.1:0-4435 GCA_046597675.1 Gemmatimonadaceae bacterium | reverse complement strand
GAAGATGTAGAAGTCGTACCACTCAATCATCGTGCCGGCGGTGGACGCGATGATGACCTTCCAGATGCCAGCGCTTCCCCGAATGGCGACGGGTGGCGCTGGCCCATCAAGTGTAGGTGCGGGGGAGTCACTCATCGCTGCTCCCTTTCATTCCTGACCGCTCAGTCGTCAATGTGGGCGCGCGCGCACGCATCGCTCCACTGGACAGATTGCCCTGAAAAACCACGTCACCTGGCCTCGAAACGAGAACTACTCCGGCACCGTCGCGGACACCTCTCGAAGCTCGTGCCGGTGTAGCCCACGGCCTTCAGCGCGGCGAGCAGCCACCGCGGCCGTGTGCCGGTACGTCGCGACGATGTGCCGATTGCCCTTGAGTCCGCATCCGCCGCCAGCCAAAGACCGTGAGCTGGGATCGGCTCTACGAGCTGGCGTCGCCGTCGTCGAAATCAACGTTCGCGCAGATATCCAGCGCCACTACCTCCGCGCATTTTCAGCAACAAGCGCCCAGGGACCCGCCGGCTGCCAATGCGCGCTCCACGTCTTCTGCCTTGCGCCTGCGAGAAGCGGCAGCAGGAAAAGTCGCGGTTCAGTAACCGCATCCGCCAGCTTCGTCGTCTCCGCGCTCGCCTGGCGCGCGCGATCAAGAGCGAGGCTAATCACCGCGTGGACTCTCGTTGCTGTTCCCCGAATACGCCGTCACCGCCGCCACGCCAGACGAATTGGCCGCGATGTCCCAGCCGAGCAGCGAGGAGCCGCCGGCTGCCAGAGCATCTGCGCGGCGGTGTTCGCCCGGCCGTCTTTTTGTGAGCTAATCCGACCGTGGCCAAGTCTCTGAAGAACCGTGTCCTTCCGGCAAGCGTGCGTGAATTTCTCCCGCGGCCGTCAATACGGTGCCGCCCTCTCGTAGTCGCGAGCGGGGAAGGCACAAATGGAAACGGAAGAGCAGCGGCAAGGGCAGCAAGAACTGGAACAAGTTCGCCGGAACGTCGAGCAGTGGAGGCAGACGCGCGTGAAGCAGGGCGCCATGCCCGCGCCGCTTTGGGAGCAAGCGGCCGCGGTGGCGCGCATGGTGGGCACGTACCGGGTAGCGCGGGACTTGAGCTTGAACTACCGCGCGCTGAAGCAGCGGGCGTTCCCGACGGCGCGAGCTGAAGCCAGCCGAAAGCGGCGCCCGGGACGGCCCTCCAAAAAAAGCGGGGCCGCGTTCGTCGAGATAAAAAGCGTTCCCTCGCTCTCCACTGCGGTGACGGCCGTGAGCGAAGGCGCAGTCGTCGAAGTGGTGGCGGCAGATGGCGCGCGGCTCACCATTCGGCTCAAGAGCGGAACGCCGGACCTCGCCGCGCTCGTCGCCTCTTTCCGGTGATTCAGATTACGCCGCACATGCGCGTGCTGGTGGCCATCCACCCGGTCGATTTCCGGCGCGGCATCGACGGCCTTGCGCAGCTGTGTCGCCAGAAACTCTCCGAGGATCCGTTCACCGGCGCGGTCTTCGTCTTCCGCAATGTAAGGCGCAAGGCCATCAAGCTCCTCGTCTACGACGGCCAGGGTTTCTGGCTTTGCCACAAGCGATTGTCGGCTGGGTGCTTCCGTTACTGGCCCAGCGCAGCAGATAACGCCGCCGCCGCGACGCTGCTCGCGCACGAGCTTCATGTGCTGCTGTCCGGCGGCGACCCCGCGGCGACGAGGGCCGCGCCGCAGTGGCGCAAGCTCGCCTGAGGCGATCAGCCTCGGTGATGGAAGAGATCAACGGCGCTGGGCTTTCGCGCGCGACGCGGCTCGCGTCGAAGACGGCGGGCATGATCTGTCTGGCCCCGTGAGCAAGCGGAGCAGCAAACCCCAGCACCTGAACGTCGACATGGCGGAGCTTCACGCCATCGTAGAGCGCGCGCAGAAAGGGCCGCTGTCGTCGGAGGATTCGGCGACGCTGAAGGCGACGCTGCAGACGTTCGCCTTCCTCCAGCAGGAGCTGAAGTCGAAGGGCGCGTCGATAAAGCGCCTGCGGCAGATTGTCTTCGGCAGCAAGACGGAGAAGACCGAAGCGGTGCTCGGTAAGAGCGACGAGTCGGCTGGGGCATCGAACGGAACGCCGAGCGCCGACGCGGAAGCCGGCGGCGAGAAGAAGAAGGCGAAGGGCCACGGCCGCAACGGCGCCGCGGCGTACACCGGCGCCGACAGAAAGCCCGTGCCGCACCCGGCGCTGAAGGCCGGTGAAGAATGCGCCGGCTGCCAGAAGGGCAAGCTGTACCCGGTGAAGGAACCGGCGCAGCTCGTCCGCATCACGGGGATGGCGCCGCTCTCCGCCACCATCTACGAGTGCGAGAAGCTGCGCTGCAACGCCTGCGGCGAGCTGCACACCGCGCCCGCGCCGGAAGGGGTTGGCGACGAGAAGTACGACGAGACCGCGACCGGCATGGTCGGCATGCTCAAGTACGGCGCCGGCACGCCGTTCAACCGCATCGAGACGCTGCAGGAGGGAATGGGCATCCCGCTGCCCGCCGCGACGCAGTGGGATCTGGTGAAGACCGGCGCGGAGAAGCTCGCGCCCGCGCACGAAGAGCTCATCAACCAGGGCGCGCAGGGCCGCGTGCTGCACAACGATGACACGACGATGAAGGTGCTGGAGCTCTCCCGCGAGCAGCGCGCGACCGCCGCCGCGGACGCGCCGGGCGACGAGCGCAGCGGCGTATTCACCTCCGGCATCATCTCCACGACCGAACAGCACAAGGTCGCGCTCTTCTTCACCGGCGTGCGTCACGCCGGTGAAAACCTCGCCGACGTGCTCCAGCGCCGCTCAGCAGAGCGCAGCACGCCCATCCAGATGT
This sequence comes from Gemmatimonadaceae bacterium, assembly GCA_046597675.1. Lineage (GTDB taxonomy): Bacteria > Gemmatimonadota > Gemmatimonadetes > Gemmatimonadales > Gemmatimonadaceae > JACDCY01. The sequence goes on along the minus strand of JBKJKB010000053.1, from coordinate 1,613 downwards.
GCGACGCACTCTCGCGGAACACGTCCGCCGATGACGACTTCGATACGCTGCTCGCGCACTGTCTCGCCCACTCGAGAAGAAAGTACGTGGAAGTGGCCGAGGACTTTCCCGAGGAGTGCCGCTTCGTCCTGGAGACGCTGCGCGAGGTGTACAAGAACGACGCCGCCGCCAGGCAGCGAAAGCTCTCCGCTGAAGAGCGGCTCGAGCTGCATCAGAGCGAAAGCGGTCCGCTGATGAAGAAGCTCGAAGTGTGGATGACGAAGCAGCTCGAGGAGCGAAAGGTCGAGCCCAACTCCACGCTTGGCGAGGCCATCGGCTACATGAGGAAGCACTGGCCGAAGCTGACGCTGTTTCTCAAGGAGCCCGGCGCGCCGCTGGACAACAACATCTGTGAGCGCGCGCTCAAAAAGGTCATTCTTCACAGGAAGAACGCGCTCTTCTACAAGACACTGAACGGCGCGCGCGTCGGCGATGTCTTCATGAGCCTCATTCACTCGGCCGAGCTCAACGGCCAGCCGCCGTTCGAGTACCTCGTCGCGCTGCTGCGCCACCACGAGACGGTTGCCGTAGCCCCCGCCGAGTGGATGCCGTGGAACTACGCCGCGACGCTCGCGCGGATCTCCGCCACGGCCGCGGCGCCGCGGTAAACGCGGCGCCTTGCCACGGTCACCCGGATAGAGTCACGCACGGCTGCCGGAAGCACACGGAGTTTCTGCAACACTTGGAGAAGACGCGAGGCAACAGTGTCCGCACGCGAAACGCGCGCCTGACCGCTATTCGCTCATTCTTTCAACACGTGGCCTACCAGGACCCGACGGCCCTCGGCATCGTCCAACGAATCCTGTCGATTCCGGGGAAACGGACGGTCCATCGAATGCTGAGCCATCTCGGCCCCGTCGAACTGCGAGCTCTTCTCGCCGCGCCCGATCGCCGCACCTGGCTTGGACGCAGAGACTTCGCGCTGCTGCTGTTTCTCAGCGAAACGGGCGCTCGGGTTACGGAGGCGATCGGCGTCAATGCGGCCGACGTTCGGCTCGAGCGACTGTCTCAGGTCCTTCTTCGCGGCAAAGGCTCGAAGGAGAGGGTGGTGCCGTTGAAGGAAACTACGGCTCTTGTGCTCAAGCAGTTGCGAGCTGAGCGAGGCTTGGCCGCGAATGATCGCGCAGCGCTCTTTGCGAACCGGCGAGGAGCGCGCCTCACTCGCTTCGGCGTGGTCCATTTGATGCGACGGGCAGTTGAGGGCGTCCATCAGCGGCGCCCCACCCTGATCAAGCAATCGATCTCGCCCCACACCCTGAGGCACACCACCGCCATGAACCTCCTGCAAAGCGGCGTGGACCTCACCACGATCCGCTCCTGGCCCGGGCACGTGAGCTTGGACACGACCCACCACTACCTCGAGGCGGACGTCGAGATGAAGAGGCGGGCCCTGGAAACCTGTGCATCGTCGCGGGTCGAGGCGCGGAGGTACAAACCACCGGACCGCGTGCTCGCAATGCTCGAGAGCCTGTAGGCCCCGCCAAGAATATGTGCCGGCGATCCGCGTGCAACTCGCCGACGGATCACATCCGGCCGCCACATATTCGAGGGCGCCACGTAGTAGCCGCTATGTG
>JBKJKB010000028.1:0-11469 GCA_046597675.1 Gemmatimonadaceae bacterium | reverse complement strand
GAAGAAGACTCCGGGCGATAGATCATGACCCCGCAGCGGTCCTCGGTAAGAAATCGCGCGGCGGCATCCGCGACGTCACGCTCATCCGCGCTCAGAAAGCGGTCGTAGTAGTCCTCGCCAAGATGCCACCCGCCCTGCGCCTCCCACTCCGCCAGATAATGCGCCTGCCCCTCCATCGTCTCCAGACGTCGGATCCAGCGGCTCTCGAACAGGCGGCGCGCGCGTTCGATTTCCGCCCGCGCGATCTCGCCCTGGCGCAACGATTCCATCTGCGCCCGGATCGCGCGCGCAGCATCAGTCGTCTTGTCCGGCTCCGTCTCGGCGTGTACGACGAACACGCCGACGTCGGTGGGCGTGCTGTTGTATGCCGACACCGACGACGCGAGCTGTCGCTCCCTGACCGCGCGGTACAGCCGCGACGCGCGGCCCGCCGAGAGCAACATTGCGCCGAGATCGAGGGCCGGTGTGGCCGGGTCGTGCAGCGGCGCGGTGCGCCATCCCAGCGCGAGCTGGGTTAGAGCGACGTCTCCCGACAGCTCGCCGTAGCGGAACCCCGTGGTCGCCGTCTCCGACGGTCCGCGGTCGCGTTCCACGACCCCGTCGGGCATGTCACCATATGCGCCTTCCAGTGCCGCGAGAACTGCGTTCGCATCTACTCCGCCCGCGATGGACACGATAGTGTTGGACGGCCGGTAAAACGCCCGGTAAAAACCCAGCACCCCCTCCCGTGTCAGCGCGCGGAGTCCGTCCTCGCGCCCGATGCGCCACCGCCGTATCCGGTGCGTGTCGTGCAGCAGCGCGTAGAGATTCTCCGTGACCATCGCCGAAGGATCGTCTTCCTTGCGCTTAGCCTCCTGGATGATGACTTCGAGCTCGCGCTTCAGCTCGCCTTCGTCGATCAGCGCGTTGCGGTACGCGTCGGACTGGATGGCGATTCCCTTGGCGAACGAGGCCGCGGGCAGGACCGTGTAATAGCTCGTGTGATCGTAGATCGTGTGCGCATTGAGATAGCCGCCACTCGCTTTGGTCTGGCGCGCGATCTCTCCGACGCCGCGCGTGGGCGTGCCCTTGAAGAACATGTGCTCGAGCACGTGCGAGATGCCCACGGCGTCGTCCGGCTCGTCGAAGTATCCGGCTTTGACGTAGGTGACAATCGCGACCACTTCCGAATCCGGGTCGGCCTTCACGAGCACGGTGAGGCCGTTGCCAAGCACGGAGCGCGTTACGCCGGATCTGATCACTCTGCTATCGCCTTCCTCTGGAGCACGACGAGTCCGGCGAAAAAAAGTGTGAGGCCGTATCCGATGAGCCAAGCCGTGCCAGCCTTGTCTATCTCGGTGCCCGCGAACAGGGCGCCGCGCAGCTTGTCTATCTGATGTGTGGGCGGAAGCACCCAGCGGACTACGTCGTACCAGTCTTTTCCGGAGGCGAGTGTGCGCGACAGCGCGCTGGCCCCCCAGAGCAAAACGAGCATCCCCCAGTCGAGCCGCGTGATTGTCGAGAAGAAAAAGATCGTACCGCCGAGCGACAGGTACGTGGCCACGATCATCAGGAGCGGAACCCGCGGTGACACCCAGCCCACGGTGAGCCAGAAGACCGACAACAGTACCAGCGCGACCGCGAGCACTCCAGCGAGCGTGACCAGGAACTGAAGCGCGTAGTACGCGGGCATGCGCACTGGTTTCGAAAAGAGAAACCGGTAGTAGCCGCCGATCCTGTCGTTGGCCACGATGCCGCTCGCCGCGATGACCACGAGAATGGAGACCTGCTGGGCTACCGCGATCTTGAGCAGCTCGTTGCGCACCATCTCCGGAGCCACCTGCTGGCTGAGAGCCAGGTAGCCCGGCCATAGCACCGACGCCGCCATCAGCCCGCCGATCAGGAGCAGCGCGATTCCACGGTCGACCGCGAAATCCCAGAACTGCCAGGGCGTGTACGCGGTGATCTGGCGGCCGTTCATGCGGTCTCTCCCACGGCTTCTCTGAACTGCTGCTCGAGTACGGATCGCGTTGGCACGACCGCCGCGACGACCGCTCCGGCAACCATCAGCTCGCCGAGGTTCCGGTTCAGCGCGGCAAGGTCCGCCACGACGACCTCGTAGTCACCGCGCCCGACCGATACGGCATCGGGAAATATCCTCGAGAAATACTCGAGCCCCGAAGCCAGCGAGATCCGGTAAGTGAGCACGCCGCCCGGCCGCTCGTCCATCGAGCTGGTACCAACCACGCGTTGCAGCCGGCCGTGGTCGATGATCGCCACACGGTCCGCGAGCCGCTGCAGCTCGTCGAGATTGTGCGACGCGATGATCATGGTCCGGCCCGGATCGCGCAGCCCGTTGACGATGTCGCGGAACCGCTGTGTCCACACAGGATCAAGCCCGTGCGTCGGCTCGTCCAGAATCAATACCTCTTCATCGCGCAGCAGCGCCTGCGCCAGACCGAGCCGCTGGAGATTTCCTTTGGAGAGCGCTTTCACGCGCTTGCTCCGGTGCTCGCCCAGTCCGAGCGTCGCGATCACCTTCTCGACGGACTCGGAGACCCGCTCACGCGGAATGTCGGCGAGAATCGCGTACCGGATGAGTGCCGCGTCCGCGCGCCACCGCTTGTTGATCGTCACGAGCTCGGACAGGTACCCGATCCCGTTTCTCTCGATGTACGACCGCGGCTGCATCCCGTTCACGCGCACTGTGCCGTTCGACGGATGGAGGAAGCCGAGCAGCATCCCGATCAGGGTGCTCTTTCCAGCGCCGTTGGGGCCGGCGATCCCGAACACCTCGCCGCGGCGGATCTCGAGCGAGAAATCATCTACCGCGCGGACGCCCCGGCCCGTGAGCGACCGATAAGTCTTGCCGACGTTGCGGAACTCAATCACGGCGTACGAGGAGAGTCCTAGGCACTGGAATGGGGATCCAAGTTTGGAGATCCCCGGTTAAAGGTGTCCCGGTTGGGAAGTAACCGGGCAGTTGCCGGAAAACCTTGGACCGGGAATCTCCGGACTTGGATTCCCCATCCTTACCTCGGACTCTCCTTGCGGCAGGAAGCTGCGCCTTGCGAGATAAAGTTTCTATCGGGCGCAGGCCGACCACGACCCCGGTCCGGCCCGGCTAATGAACTTCAGCCCTTCGTCACGTCTGCCCAGCCGGATGAGCGAGCAGCCGAGGAGACCCTGCGCCGCCGAGTCGACCGGATTGATGCGGACCGCGCGAATGAAGAAGCTGCGCGCGAGCTCGTACTGCCCCTGCGAAAGCAGCAGCGTTCCCAGCTCTCTCTGGGCGACGGCGCTCTCCGGCTCCAGGCGGATTGCGGCGTCCAGCTCTCGCCTCGCGGTAGCGAGATCGCCCTCGTCGCGCGCGATCCTGGCCAGGAATACGTGCGGCGCCGCGAGCTGCGGATTTTCCCGCGAGATGCGGATGAACTCTCCGCGCGCGGCCTCGCGCTTTCCGTCCGCCATCATGCGGACCGCCTTGTCCATGTCGTCGCCCCGATTCTGCATGGCCATGTACGCGGCCACTCCGGCGAATGCGAGCCCGACGACAGCGATCGCGATCCAACCCCACGTGGGAAGGCCGGCGGTGCTGTCGCGCATAAGCGGCTTCAAGCCCGGCGCCGGAGGGACGATCGCCGGCTCCGCCGGCTCGGCGGCGCGCTGCGCCGAGCTGTATCCCGTCGCGGCCGCGGGAGCGCCGGCCATCGCTGATGCCGCGCCCGCGGCCGCGGCATCGCGACCCGGTATGCCCGCGGCTGTATCGAGCTGCGAGAATGCGTCCTTGGCGGACGCCACGTCAGCGGGCGTCGGCTTGTAGCTCACGTTGTCGCAGCGCTCGCGCGCCGCGAGGAATTCGAGGAGCGCGTGTGCCTGCGTCAGCGTGATCATCTCGCGCTGCCGCACCTCGCGCACCAGCGCCTGGCCGCTCAGCGAAGAGCCGCCGAGCATCCGGCGAAGCCCCGTTTCCAATCCGCTCCAGACCTCGATCAGGTCCGCGGCGAGGTCTTCGGCGCTGCGGGACGTACCGATTCGGGTTACGACGGGCCGGATGTCGGCCAGCGCGGAATCCGCGCCTCCACCACGGTACGCGGCCGTCATTTTACGATCCGGACAAGCCCTGCGTGCGCGATCGCACGGACGAAGCTCTCGGCGTCCAGCGTGGAGACGGTCGTGCCGGTCAGCGTAAACGCGCGGCGTGCTTCAGTTGCCATGTATTCCTCAAGCGTTCTGGTGCGTCCCATGCCGCTTGCCCGGTGCATCTGGTGGACGATCTCGTCCCACGTCCCTTCGAGCTCGCGGCGCTCGTCGAGCGCAATCGTGTGCAAGTCCGGGTCCTCGCGGCCGGCCAGCGACGTCAGCAGCGCGCCGAACAGCTCGAGCTGGCCACGCGCCTGCTCCTGGTCCGATTCCACCACCCTGGCCTCGATCTCGGCCAGCATCTCATCGATGTCGTCGGGCTCGCCCGCGAGATCCTTGAGGCGTTCCTGCCACGGCTTCAGCTCGCCGTCGTTGTCGCGCAGCCGGTAGACGGTCTTTTTGAGCTCGATGATCCGCCAGATCCCCAGTTCATCCCAGTGGTCGTCGGGCGACGACCGGTCGAGGTGGTACAGCGCAGCCTCGTAATCGCCCCGGTCGTACAGAATGTTCCCGAGGTAGATCCGCGCTTCGCTATGGTCGCTGTCGAGCTGGAGCGCGCGGCGCAGCGTCGTCACTGCTCCATCGGTGTCACCGAGGCGGTGCTGCGCGTACCCGACGCAGGCGACTGCTTCGGCGGATTCCGACGCCTGTTCGACCGCGACTTCGAAGAACTGCTTGGCGTCCTCGATGAGTCCTTCGCGAAAGAGCGCGCGGCCGACCTGCAGCATCAGCTCGAGGTCGTCGCTGTATCCCAGCTCGAGTATTCGGCGAAACGATCGCAACGCTGCGGGCCGCTGGCCGAACTTGAGCAGAGTCTCGCCGAATCCTGCCAGCGCGTCCTCGTGCTCGGAGTCGAGGGTCAAAGCTTCCTCGAAGCTGCGCCGGGCCCACGCGAACTCCTCCCGCGCGTGAAAAGCGTATCCCAGACCGATGTGCAGCTCGACGGAATTGGGGTACACGTCGAGCCCTTCACGTAACGTCTCTACTGCGTCGTCGTACCTCCCCTCATTGTAGAACTGATGCGCACGCTCGTCGTACTCTTCAGAACTAAGGAAAGGGGTAGCCATTTCGGTGCATTCCTCCGGCGCGAGAGAACCTTTTGAAATTGTACCACTTATGCGCTCTTTAGTTCAACGTTTTTTTTCGGCGGTGGCGAGCGCCACCGCGATCCGCGCGGCCAGATCGGCGTTGCTTTCGAGCAGCGCGATGTTCGTTTTCAACGACTCGCCACCGGTTGCCCGCTCTACGGAAGCGAGTAGCGCGGGGGTCACTCCCTTGCCTTCGACGCCCGCCGCTTTCAGCTCCTCGAGAGCGGCGCTGACCGCGGCGTCGATCACATCCCTGGCGAGCCGGCTTCCCTCCGGCGGAGGGTTCGCGACCAGTATGGAGCTGGACATTCCGAGCGCGAGGTGCCGCTCGTACAAGCGCGCCACCTGGTCAGCTGAGTCGACCCGCCATCCAACGGGGATCGAAGCGCCCACGCAATAGAACTCCGGGAACCAGTCGGTTCCAAACCCGACGACGGGAACGCTCAACGTCTCCAGCCGCTCGGCCGTCGCGCGCAGATCGAGGATGGCCTTCGCGCCGGCGCAGACGCAGATGACCGGCACACGCGACAGCTCGATCAGGTCCGCCGATTCGTCGAACGGCGCGTTTCGATGTACGCCTCCGATGCCGCCCGTCGCGAATACAGCCACGCCCGCGCGCGACGCCAGCACCAGGCTCGCGCTCACGGTGGTCGCGCCATCCATGCCGAGCGTCGCGGCTGCTGCGAGATCGCGCGCTGCCACCTTGGTAATCCCGTCGCGTCGGAGAAATCGCTCGAGGTCGGCGCCGGCGAGTCCCACGACGGGCTGGCCGCGTACTACCGCGGTGATCGCCGGCACAGCGCCGTGCCGTACGACGGCCTGGATCATCCTGTCGCACGCCTCGCCGTTCGCCGGCACCGGTAGCCCCTGCGCGAGCACCGAGCTCTCCAGCGCCACTACCGGACGGCCCGCGGCGAGCGCATCCGCGACCTCCGGGGCGACGTGCACTGCGCCACGCACTGATTCGTGCGTCGGCGTCAGGTTACGACCGGTGTGGACCCGGCGAACTTCTTCCAGCTCCCCTTTGCGAGCGATGCGTCGATGGCCTCGAACACAGCTTCCAGCTCCGCATCCTCGGTGAAGAAGTGCGGCGCAATGCGAATCCCCGCGCCGACGCGGTAGTCGATCAGGATCTCCTGTGACACCAGGTCCTGCGCGACCGCCCCGGCGTTCGGCACGTCGACGGCGACCGTGCCGCCGCGGCGCTCCGCGTCCCTCGGCGCGCGCACGGTGTACCCGCGCGCATCGGCCAGCTCGACCAGCCGCGCCGTCTGCCGCACGCTCTTCAACCTGATGGCCTGCATGCCGGCGCGCTGCACGATCTTCGGACCTTCGACGGCGGCGTACAGCGCCGGAATCACGGGAGTGCCGTTCAGCCAGCGCGATGCGCCAGTCGTGAACTTCATGTCCGGAGAAAATTCGAAAGGGCGCTCGTGAGCCTGCCAGCCGGTAATCGACGGAGTCAGTCGGTCCCTGATCGCCGGCGACACGTACAGAAAACACCCGCCGGGACCCCCGCACAACCACTTGAGCACGCCGCCAGTGAGAAAATCCACGCCCAGTGCCTTGACGTCCACCGGCAACACGCCCACGGAGTGAAACGCGTCCAGACAGACCAACGCGCCGACCTCGTGCGCGCGCTTGCAGATTCGCTCGGTGTCCAGCACGAACGCGGACTTGAACAACACGTGCGAGACCGCCACCAGGCGCGTCCGCTCGTCGATCGCTGCCAGCAGCCGGTCGGTGTCTATCCCGATCCCGTCGTCCGACGGCACGCTGATCACCTTGGCGCCCGCCTTTCGCGCCATCTCGTGCGTGCCGTAGCGAATCGACGGGAAATCGAGCTCGGTCATTACGATCCGGTTCCGCTCCGGCGGAAAATCGAGCGCGGAAAACACCGTCGCCTGCGCGATGCTGACGTTGGGCAGCATCACCACTTCGTTCTCACCCGCGCCTATCAGCGGGGCTATGACGTTGCCGGCTGTGAGCGGCATCTCCCACCAGCCGGCGTTCCAGGCCTTCACGCCCTGCTCACCCCACGCGACAGCGTATTCCGCGAGCCGTGCCGGGACTGTGCGCGGCATGGGACCAAGGGAGTTCGAGACGAGATAGGTTGTGCGCTCCAGGATCGGGAACTCGACGCGGAACGCGAGCAGTGGGTCCTGCGCTGTCACTGCCCTCCCGGCCGCAAAGCGCGGAACTCGGCGTCCTGATTCCACGTTGGCACGACCGCCGAATTGGCGAGCCAGCTTCCGAATCGATAGACGATGCCCGCGAGCTGGGCCGCCCCGGTCAGATCGAAGTCAGGCCGATATTCGTCCGACGGCTGGTGATAACGATGAGATGTGTAATCCTCCCCCTGCTCGACGCCCCAACCGGCGGGGCGCCCGACAAATTCCACGCCCGCGGCGATCGACGCGGAGGGCACACCCACCTTCGCGAAGGAGAAATGATCCGATCGATAGAAGTAGCCGCGCTCGGGATGCGTATCGGGCGCGATCGTCAGCGTGTCGGCACGCACAAAATCGGCGAGCATCGGACCGAGCGAGCTCTTGGTGTCGCCGAGCACGCGGAGTGTGCTCGCTCTGCCGAGCAGATTGCCGCCGTCCACATTGAGATTGGCGACGATCTTTCCGATCGGCACCGTCGGACGCGCGGCAAAGTACTCGGAGCCCAGCAAGCCCGACTCTTCCGCGTCGACGAACACGAACAGCTGCGATCTCGCCGGGCGCGGGGAATGCGCGGCCGAGTGCGACACACCGAGAATCACCGCGACGCCCGAGGCATTGTCCGACGCGCCGTTGTAAATGGAGTCGCCCTTCACCGGCGGCCCTATGCCGAGGTGATCGAAGTGAGCGCTGTACGCGACGTACTCACCGCTCTTCGCCGGATCGGCACCGCGCACGAGTCCCACGACATTTACAGCCTGGAGCCGCTGCACCGTATTCGGGAACGACATGGACACGTTGATCCCAGTCGAGACGGGACGGAACTCGCGCGATCCCGCGGAGCGGACGAGCTGCGCCAGATCGACGCCCGCCTGCGACAGCAGCGCTTTCGCGGCACTGTCGGTGATCCAGCCGCGGACCCCGATCGGCGCGGGTCCGGTCGCCGGGCGCGGCAGCATGCGCTGCTCCTTGGCCCACGAGCCGACCACCGTGTGCCACGGATAGCCGGCGCGCTCCGTGGTGTGCACGATCAGCATGCCGGCCGCGCCGCGACGCTCGGCCTCCTCGAACTTGTACGTCCACCGGCCGTAGTACGTCATCGCGCGCCCGCCGAAAAGCTTCGGCTCGGCTGCCGTCGCCGGCGGATCGTTCACCAGCACAAGCAGGATCTTTCCGCGCACGTCCACGCCCTTGAAATCATCCCAGCGAGATTCGGGCGCCGCCGTGCCGTACCCGACGAACACCAGCTCGCCTGACGCCTGGCTGCGCGGCCCGGCGGAGCCGGCCCACACGACCACGTCCTCGGGGTAACGCAGCCGGGCGGTAGCACGACCGCTAGCGGTAACGGACAGGTTCGACCGGTCAGCCGCGACGACCTCGATCGGGAATTCCTGGAAATACGAGCCGTTCGCTCCGGGCTCGACGCCGAAGAGCTGGAGCTGGGACGCGATGTACTCCGCGGCCAGCCGTCCGCCGCGCGTCGCGGGCGCCCTGCCCTCGAGAAGATCCGAAGAGAGAAAGCGGACGTGCGCATCGATCTCGTTGGGCTTGACGATGTGCCCGCGATGCTGGGCCGGAGCGGGGGCCGCGGCCGCCGCCGCCGTGTGCTCGTCGGCGTGGGTCTGCGCCGTCGGAGCGGGCACGGTGGCGCACCCGGCCCCGGCGAGAATCAGCGAGAGTGGCAGGATCGAACGGATTCTGGACATGGCTGCGATGGAGGGTCGGAGGTTTTGCAACCAATATACGGCTGGATGATGCCGGACATCACTCTCCTGATTACGCTTGCACTATGACCGCACTGTTCCCGAAACGGATCGCGCTGGTGCTGGGCGGCGGAGGGCTCAAGGGCTTCGCGCACATCGGCGTGCTGCGCGCGCTCGAGGAGCGCGGAATAACGCCCACTCTCCTGGCGGGCACCAGCATTGGCGCGCTGATCGCCGCCGCCGCGGCCGGCGGGACGAGCTTGAGCACGATGGAAGAGCGGGCGCTCGAATTGCGGCGCCGCGACGTGTTCCGGCTGAACCGGTTGGGCATGATCCGCGACCGGCAGCGCGCAATCTCTATCTACCTGGAAGAGCCGCTGCGCGAGCTGTGCGAGATGGTGGCGCCTGACGCTTCATTCGATGAGCTCGACATACCGGTACTGGTGAACACCGTGGACCTCGAGCAGGCGGCCCAGGTGGTGTGGGGCCTGCCCGGCCTCCGGAACGTGCGCGTCCCCGACGCCGTGTACGCGTCGTGCGCGCTGCCTGGATTCTTTCCCCCGGGAATCGTCGCCGACCGCGTGTGCTCCGACGGCGGAATCATCGACAACCTGCCGGTGACGATCGCGGCGCAGGGCATGGACGCCGTCATCGCGGTCGACGTCGGCAGCGCCGAGATCATCCGGCGGGAAGACATACTCACGCACGGATTCGGCTCCATCTACATGCGCGCCGCGTCGTCGATGATGCACGCGCTGCAGCTCGTGCCGCTGACGCACTGGGCGGGCCCGCCGATGATTCTCATCAGGCCCAAGGTCTCGCACATCGGCTGGTTCAGCTTCTCGCACACGCCGGAGCTGATCGCAGCCGGCTACGACGCGGCGAGCGAGGCGCTCGATTTCTACGACAGCGCCTTCGAGCAGGAGAGCGGCGTATATCCCCGGCGCGATATACACCTGGCCGTAGACAAGCGGAAGTGCATCGGCTGCGGGCTGTGCGTGGCCCTCGCGCCCGACCTCATGGGAATGGGCTCCGACGACAGGGCCTTCGCTCGTGAGCCGGTGGTAAGCTGGTCGCCGGCGGACGGTGATTTCGTGCACCACTGTCCGACCTTCGCCATCTCCGCCGAGCGCGTGGGCGCCGTGCCGGCTACGGCGCTGGAGGGCACTCAGGCGAACGAATCAGTGTCCGGCTAGATTGCGGACATGAGCCATCCCAACTCGTTCGGCGCGCGCGCGCGGCTCGCGGCCGGTGGCAAGGAATACACGATCTTCCGGCTCGACTGCCTCTCGCGCGTCACCGGCTCGACGGCGGAGAAGCTGCCGGTCAGTCTCAAGATCCTGCTCGAGAATCTCCTGCGGAACGAAGACGGCGCTTTCGTGCGCCCGGCCGACGTGGAGACTCTCGCCAAGTGGGCGCTCACGCCGTACGCGCAGAAGGAGATCGCCTTCAGAACGTCGCGCGTGCTGCTCCAGGACTTCACCGGCGTGCCCGCAGTCGTTGACCTCGCCGCCATGCGCGACGCCCTCGCCAAGCTCGGCGGCAACCCACAGCAAATCAATCCGCTCCAGCCGGTGGACCTCGTCATCGACCATTCGGTGCAGGTGGACGAGTACGGCTCCGATGCCGCGTTCCTGATCAACGCCAATCACGAATTCGAGCGCAATCAGGAACGGTACGCGTTCCTGCGCTGGGGACAGGATGCGCTGGAGAACTTCCGTGTCGTGCCGCCGGACACGGGGATCGTGCACCAGATAAACCTCGAGTACCTGGCCAGCGTGGTGTTCTCGCGCGCGCACGGCGACGAGCTCATGGCGTATCCGGACTCGCTCGTGGGCACCGACTCACACACGACGATGATCAACGGACTCGGCGTGCTCGGCTGGGGCGTCGGCGGAATCGAGGCCGAAGCCGCGATGCTGGGTCAGCCCGTCTCGATGCTCATTCCCGAAGTCGTGGGGTTTAAGCTCCACGGCGAGCTGCCCCCGGGCACGACCGCCACCGATCTCGTGCTAACGGTCACGCAGATTCTCCGGCAGAAGAAGGTCGTAGGAAAGTTCGTCGAGTTCTACGGCTCCGGGCTGTCGAGCCTGTCGCTGGCCGACCGCGCCACCCTCGCCAACATGGCGCCCGAGTACGGCGCCACGATGGGATTCTTCCCGGTCGACGACGAGACGCTGCGCTATCTGCGTCTCACGGGGCGCGATCCCGGCCAGGTCGAACTCGTCGAGCGGTACTGCAAGGAGCAGGGGATCTTCCGGACCGATGCCAGCGCCGATCCGGTCTTCAACTCGACGGTGGATCTCGATCTGAGCACGATCGAAGCGAGCCTCGCCGGTCCGAAGCGCCCGCAGGACCGGGTGCCGCTAAAGATGGCCAAGCAGCTCT
>JBKJKB010000326.1:0-4500 GCA_046597675.1 Gemmatimonadaceae bacterium | reverse complement strand
CGTCCGGAGTCCGCGATCGCGCTGAGCTCAAAGAGGCGCGCGATCGAGCTCGTGACCCAGTGCTCCGAGATCGCAGCGGAGCTCGCCATTCCGGAACACTGGGTCACGAGCTCGATCGCGCGCCTCTTTGAGCTCAGCGCGATCGCGGACTCCGGACGTGAGAGGCTGAACCCGGCGTCCGGGAAGAATCAGCGTGTGCTCATCGCCGCGCCGAGGGCGGCGTGAAAGAGCGCCCGATCCTGTTCAGCGGCCCGATGGTGCGCGCCATACTTGAAGGTCGAAAGACTCAGACGCGGCGGGTCGTGAGCTGCCAGCCTCCCGACGATGGTGACTCCGTTGTCGTCGGGAGCTTTCACCCGGCAGTCGTAGATCGCCACGGCGACGAGCAGCCGGGCGAGAAAATCTTTGGTGCGTACACCCTCGATGGTTCGTGGGGGATCAAGTGCTCCTACGGCCAACCAGGCGATCGGCTGTGGGTGCGCGAAGCGGCGATGATCGCGCCGCCGAACTTTGGCGACTGTGCAAATGGTGGCGTGCTCGACTCGATGGGCAGGAAGCGTATCGTGCAATACATCGCTTCGCATCCTGACGTTGAAGCTGGCAGGGACTATGGGCTGAAGATCACGCCATCGATCCACATGCCGCGCTGGGCTTCGCGCATCACGCTGGAAGTAACGGGCGTCCGTGTGGAGCGGGTGCAGGCGATCACGATGGAAGGCGCGTTCGCAGAGGGGTTACAGCACGGCGAACCCATGACCGAAATGGACATCGAGCTAATGCGAGGAACGGAGGAAGGCGAACTCGCGAAAGCTTTCGGCGTCGGCTCCCGCTCTACCGCCTTGTTCAACTTCATCTGCCTTTGGGACGAGCTGAACGAGAAGCGCGGATATAGCTGGCATTCGAACCCATTGGTGTGGGTGGTGGAGTTCAAGAAATTGGAGAAAAATGAGGAGGTTGCGTGCGGGGTGGCGGCGTGAGCGCGAAGGAAGAGGCCAGGCGCGCATCGTCCCATCGCTTCGGCAACTGGAGGAGAACCGCCTAAATGCGCGCACGTTGGCTCAAGCCGGAGTTTTTCACCGACAAGAAGGTCGCGCAGAGCGGAGCGACCGCTGCGCTCGTGTTTCAGGCGCTGTGGTGCCTGGCCGACGACGGAGGTGTCTCGATCGCAGACGCCGACTATGTAAAGGGCCAGCTCTTCTTTCGATGGGCCGACATCGGCACCAACGAGATTGAAGAGGCACTCCGGCACCTCACCGGCACTGGTCAGGTCCGCCTTTACGATGTCGGCGATACTCGGTATGCGGAGATCCAGCAGTTCGCGAAGCACCAGCCGGTGCACAAGCCGTCGAAGTTCCGGCATCCGCGGCTAAGTCGCAGTGCGGGCTCATCTTCGACTAAACACTCCGGCACCACCCCGGCACTGGTGCCGGAAAAAGAAGGAATCCCCGTCTCCTCAGTACCTCAACACCCAGATACCTGTACAGCCTCACCGCGCGCGCGAGAAGCGGTGCCAGAGGAATTCAGGGGCGACCTCGACCAACTGCTCGATCGCGTTCCCAATCGGGAGGCATGGGCAGCCCAGATCGCTGCGTCGACGAACGGCGCGAACAAGGGCCGAGGGCCAGTCCCCACCGCTGAGCAGCTCGGGCAAGCGATCCGCGATTTCAACGCCAATGCGGCGGAGCCGAAGTTGACGCTCTTCCGCGCTTACCTCCGACGTGCGACGGCAGAGCCCATAGGCGGCTCGGTGCGCACACAGAGAAAGCCGACAGGCGGTCCGCGGCGCGATTCCTACGAACCGAGCCAGGAGCTCACATGGCGGAAGTAACACTCATCGGCGAAACGATCCCCCGCGTTGTGTCGCGTATCGAGCCCGGCGCACCCGGAGACGACGAACCCGAGCGGCTCGCGTTCGACGTCGCCGCGGTGCGTCCGCCGCGGCCGTGGATCCCAGAACGATTCGCCGGCGTCACGCTCGGCGACTATCACCCGAGGTCCCAGTCCCAGGCGCTCGCCCTGCGCGCCGTCCGGACGTTCGGCGAACGGATCCACGAAGGCAAGCCGGTAATGCTCGCGCTGATCGGCGAGACCGGGACCGGCAAGAGTCATCTGCTCTACGCTCTCGCGCTCGAGCTCCATGCCGCCGGCGTGCGCACGTGCACGGCGCCCTGGTACAGGCTCGCGGACCAGCTGCGTTACGGCGGTGTGGCCCCGTTCAACCCGAGCAAGCGCCTCGAACCCCAGGAGCTCCGCGAGATCCTGATGTCGGAGCGCGTCCTCATGATCGACGAAGTGAGGCCGACCGCGGGGACCGCGTTCGACGACACGGAGCTCGCCAAGATCATCTGCAACGCCTGGGACCGGCAGCAGTGGATCCTGATCACCACCAACGTCTCGCCGCTGACGGAAGTTGTCGGAGCCCCGCTGGCCAGCCGCTTCACGCAGCTCGTGATCACCGGCCCGGACGGCCGCGGTGCCGGATCCGGCACGTGACGGCCCATGCGCTGGAGAAGTACACCGAGGACGTCGTCACCAAAACGCTGTCCCAGCGGAGAACTCACTCGACGTCGCTCCCGCACATCACGGCCGCGGTGAACGCGTCGCCGTCAAAGCTCGAGCTCGACAGCACGCTCGCGCTGGTCGACGAGTTGCGCGCGATCGTAGCCGCCGAAGGGCCGGTGCCTCAGTACAGCTCGCGGCGCATGATGCGGATCCGCCTTGACTGGCCGGAGCTATGGGAAGTACTCCGCCGATTCAGCCCACCAGTGAAGGAAACATCGACATGACCGACATTCCGCGCAGCTACAACCCGTCGCCGGGCGATACTGGAACCGCCGTTCGCGCCGCCGCTCCCCCAAGAGGAGAGATAGACCACAAGCTGAATTGCGGCGTTGATTCCTGCGTACCGTGTGCGCTGGCGTGGGCGCTCGACATGCTGGACCTATACGACCAGCGCCTGTCAGACGGTGGCAGCATTACGAAGTCCTACACCGCAACCCATGTGGCAGGGAAGGCTAAAGCGCGTGGAGCACTCGCCGCCGCTCTCCGAAAGAGAAAGGGCTACGTGGACACGGATGGCAGCGAGTGGTGTCCGAAGTGCGGCGAGGATTGGCGTGATGGCTCCTGCACCCGTCCGAAGTGCGCGAACTGCGCACCTGCCTCCGCTCCCCGAACGGAACTCTCGTGCTGCACGAACTGTCATCAGTCGCACATATGCAGCGGGCAGCACATGGCGCGATGCCCTGACGGAACCGGATACTACAGCCCGCCTGCCTTTTCATCCCCACTACCCACGCTAACGCCGGAAGTGCGCGGGATAATGCTGGAAGCCGCAGACGAGATCGAAGCGTCAGTCCGCAACGAGTACAACTGGCCCGACACCCACCCCGCGATGCAGCGCAAGTACGACAGGGACATCGAAATCGTCGGTCGGCTCCGTCGCATAGCAGGGAGGGAGAAATGAGTCCAGAGGAAACAGTATTTTGGGCTGGTTATTTAATCGGAGCGTTGTCGTGGGGATTTCTTTGCTTCCTTGTGGGAATGTTTGTAGGCGAATTCCGGCGTGAATTGTTCGACAGAATTGTCAAATGGAAGGAGAGAATATGACCTTCACACAGGAAGATGCAGACCTCATCCGTGACGCAAGCATCAGGGACCAATGGGATGTTACGGAGTTGGATGGGAACGAAACCGCCAAGCTCCACGCCATAGCTGACAGCATCGAGTCTGCCCTTGCATCTACTCCGGCACTACCCGCGCTAACTCCCGAACAGGCAGATGAGGTTCTGGATATGGCCCGAAGGGTGGGTTTGGACTTCCGAAGCGAGACGTTCGCCAAGCTCCGCGCTCTCGCATCTACTCCGGCCCCGAAGGAGGCCCAATGAGCGACCACGCAGTTCTATCGTGCGGTTGCATAGTCCGAAAAGCCCACAAAGGCCCGTGCCCCGCTCCCGTCCCTGCGGAAGCACCGCCGACAGATAAGGAGTTTGAGGAAGTGCTCGCCGCCACCTTCCCCGCTCATACGTCTGAATCAATGCGCCACCGCGCCGCACTTCTCGGCCTATTCCGCCGCCAGAAAGCGGCAATCGAATCACTACGCACGACAGGCAAGGCGCAACCCGCCACACCAACAGGAGAGAAGAATGGCTAACGCTAAAGCCGGCATCTTCGACGTGACCCTTCGCATCGGCGGTGAACTAGAGCCGCCGCCCCGCTGGCGCTTGGCGTTGGTTGGCCTCGTCGCAAGGCTCCTGCGCGTACCCATCGAGATCATCACAACCCATGCCCGCCCATGACCCCGTTGAAACGGTGGTAGCACTTTCGCGGGCAGTTCACATATACTCGCCACGTCTGACATCGGGGGCGTAAGGCATTCGACGGGATTGCTGCAGCGAAGGGTGCGAGCGGAGGGCGCGGGCCTTACAGCGCAAACGCATAACTGCGAAAGATTCCAATGTTCTCGAGTTCCGCCCTCGGGCGGAGCGCCAGTCGTTCAGACCG
>JBKJKB010000274.1:0-8954 GCA_046597675.1 Gemmatimonadaceae bacterium | reverse complement strand
AGTACTGGGTCGGCATGCGCGCGCGGCGCCGGGCGCATGGCGAAGGGTGGGGAACGGCTCTCGTGCGACTCGTAAGCGGCAACCGCCGCCGGTATGGCGGATACGTGGCGCACATCGGCGTGCTGTTCGTCGCGCTGGGCGTTGCGGCGTCATCCACCTTCCGCTCGGAGCGTGAAGCCACGCTGCTGCCGGGTCAGACGCTCACGGTCGCGGGCCAGACGGTGCGACTGAAGAACGTGTGGGGTCGCGAGGAGCCACAGCGGTCGGTAATCGGCGCGACGCTGGACGTGCTCGCCAGGGACAGCACGGTCATCGGGACGATCAATCCGCGGATGAACTTTTACCACGTCTCCGACGAGCCGGTGCCGACGCCCGACGTGCGCAGCGGCATCCGGGGTGATCTGTACGTCAATCTCATGGCGTTCGAATCCAACGGTGCCAACGCCACCGTGAAGGTGATCGTCGAGCCACTCGTGCCGTGGATCTGGTTCGGCGGACTCGTCATGGTGCTGGGCGCGGCCATCGGCATGTTCCACGGCCGGCGTCGCGTGTCCGCGCCGTCGCCCGTCGAGGAACTTCCCCCGCCAGATCCGGTCGCCGCGAGGGCAGACGAGTGAACTGGAAGCGCGCAGCCATCGCTACCATCGCCGCAGCACCTGTCATCGCGCTGTTCGCGTTTGGTTTTACCCGCAATCCGAGCGAGATCCCCTCGCCCCTGCCGGGTCACGACGCTCCGCCGTTTGCGCTTCCGGTCTTCGCGACCGGCGAGTCACCGCTCGCGCGGGCCGTCGGAGACACCATCCGCCTCGGCGACCTCGCGGGCAAAGTGGTCGTCGTGAATTTCTGGGCGTCGTGGTGCCTGGCGTGCCGCGATGAGCACGTCGCACTCAGCGAGACGGCTCGCCAGTATGCCGACCGGCCGACGCAGTTCATCGGTGTGCTGTACCACGATCGTCCGGCCAACGGGCTTCGCTGGATCGACGGCATGGGCGGCCAGAGTTATCCCTCCGTGACGGATGACCGCTCGCGCATGGCGATCGATTACGGCCTGTACGGAGTGCCCGAGACATTCATTATCGACGCGACGGGACGCATCGCGTACAAGCACATAGGGCCGATCTCGGCGGGCGTTCTGCGGCATTGGATCGATTCTCTCGTGCCGCGTCCGACCGCCGATACGGTGCCGCGCCCATCGGGCCCGTGAGACATCGCGCGCTGGCGCCTGCAGTCGCGGTGGCCGTTGCTCTGTGCTTCGCCGCCTCGGTGCGGGCGCAGGACGATGGTGCACGCGCGGGCTTCTCCCGCGCGCCGGTGTCCGGGGATTCGGCGCTCGAGGCCCGAACAACGGCCGTGGCATCCACGCTCCGTTGCCCGGTGTGTCAGGGCGAATCGATCCAGGACTCGCCGTCGGAACTCGCGCAGGAAATGCGCTCTCTCGTGCGCGATCAGCTACGGGCCGGCAAGACGCCGGAAGAGGTCAAGGCATATTTCGTTGCGAGGTACGGTGAGTGGATACTGCTCGAGCCCACGATGAAGGGGCTCAACGTTCTGCTCTATGTTTTCCCGGTGCTCCTCGTGCTGGTGGGACTGGCTCTCGTAGCCGTGCTCGTCCGGAAGTGGAGCACGCCCGAGTCGACCGCGGAGTAACACGACAACAATGCGAACCAGCGTGCCGCCGCCGGCGAGTCCAGGGTTCTGCACCGCTTGTGGAACCGAGTTCGACGCGGGCGCTCGCTTTTGCCACCGATGCGGAGCGCCTGTCGAGGGGCGCGTCGGTGCGGCCTCATCGGGGCCAGCGTTCTCGAAAGCGCTGCCATGGAGCGTGCTCGCCCTCGCGATCGTCGCTCTGATCGCACTCATGTTCGCGCAAAGAGATTTACGCCCGGTCCCCCCCGAGGCCGGCGCGGTCCCGCTCGGCGCTGGTTCCATGGGAGCGCCAGACATCTCGTCCATGTCGCCGGAAGAGCGGGCAGACCGCCTGTTCAATCGCGTCATGAGTCTGGCCAGCGATGGAAAGGCGGACAGCGCTGCTTTCTTCGGCACGATGGCGCTCAGCGCGCTCGAGGCGCTCGCTCCCCACAACACGCATCAGCGGTATGACATCGGTCTCGTTGCGCTCGTGACGGGCAGCGTCGCGACGGCGGCGGCGCAGGCCGATACCATGCTCACGCAGCGGCCAACGCACCTGCTTGGCCTCGCGCTCGCGGCGCGCGCCGCCAAGGCTCGCGGCGACGTGGCCGCCAGCAAATCCTTTGAGCGGCGACTGCTGGCCGCGGAGCCCGGCGAGAGGGCGCGGGCGCTGCCCGAGTACACCGATCACGACGCCGACATTCGCTCCGCCATCGAAGTAGCCCGCGGAGGCTGACGGGAGCAGGTCGCAGACCGCGCCCCCAATAGGGCGCCCCTCGCAAGCCAACATTCGGGAAGCGTATCAGGCATTCACCTACGCTCGCGGGTAGTTCGCCTGACTGCGGTAGCTGTCGGGCACGGAGATCATTAGCTCGATCATCTCCTCTACGCGGAGCTTCGATGAGACCTGGATCGTTCTTGCGCCCGGCGGCGCTTCTTCTGCTGCCCGTTCTCACAGTCGGCTGTAACGGTGACAAAGCCACTGGACCGAACGGCGGTGCCGCCAACTTCGTTTCTGTCCAGAAGATTCTGACCGACAACTGTGGGTCATGCCACGGGGCCGTTTCGGGCCGGTTCTTTCTGGTCACCATGGACTCCGCCCAGTTGCAGCAGTCCGGGCTGGTTGACCCTGCCAACCCCGCCCAGAGCTTGCTCATCCTCAAGGCGACCAACGCGACACCGCACGGCGGCGGCTCGATTTCCGGCTTCACTGCGACGGACCAGGCCCTTGTGAGCGAATGGATAACAAAGCTCCCGGCGGTCGCGCCCAGTGTGGTCGGCGCGATCAAGGTGGGAACCGGCACCTCGATTCAGCCTCCGACCATCGACGGCTTTTTCGATCCGGTCTGGGACCGCGCAGCCCGTGTTCGCCTCCGCATAGCGGACGGCTGGGGCGAGGCTGAGTTCGTGACGGTCCAGGCGGCATATGACGCCACCTACCTCTACATGCTGGTGGTCTGGGATGACGACAAGGCGAGCATACGGCGCCAGCCCTGGGTCAAACAGGCGGACGGCTCCTGGAAATCGCTCACTGCAAAGAGCCCGCTCCCGGCCGCCGGGGTTACCTGGGCATCGTACATGGGCGGGGCGTTCAATGACGAAGACCCCTTGCGGTTCAACTACGAGGACAAGCTGGGAATCATATGGAACACCTACGGAGCCAGCACGGTGGCCGGCTTCGAGCAGAGCGGCTGCGCGGTCATGTGCCACGACCCGAGCAAGAGCAACGGACCTGGTACGACGTACAACTACACCGCGCAACAGCTGGCGTCCAAGAAATACACCAATGCGCCGGCGGAGATCGCCGACATGTGGCACTGGAAGTTGATCCGCGGCAACCAGCACGCAAAGGCTGATGATCAACACGTGCGCTACTGGGTCCCCGGACCGACTGGGGCGGGCGATGGCGGCCGTGCAGGCGATGTCGGCGGTGGTGGCTACGGCAGCAACCCCGCCACTGACGGGCGGCCGACCTACCGGGGCGCGAGCGCGACCGCCCCACCGTACTACATCTTTGACAGCCAGAAGCTGCTGCTCACCACCGCCGAGGTCAACGCCATGGCCGTTGGCACCGAGATCGCCAACATGATCACGACCGGCCCAGGCGGTTTCCGCGCGGACGTGGACGCGAAAGGACTTCACAACACCGGTACCTGGGCTGTCGAGTTCCGCCGGATGCTGGTCACTGGCGACCCCAATGACGTGCAATTCGACAATTTGACGCGGCAGTACGCCTTCGGCGTTGCGATCTTCGACAACGCCCAGATCGAGCATCGCTACACGCCGATGGTTGCCAAGTTGGCGTTCAAGCCCTGAGTCGATTGCGTCGCGGCGGACGTCCTCGACGCCGTTAGGGTAGCGCGAAGCCGGTGACGGCGGCGCCGTGGGTAACGACAGAGAGCTAGCTTGCAGGGGCAATTTCAATTCGGAGGCTCGATGATTTTTTCGCTCACCCGGTTTCGCGTGGCCGCAGCACTCGGCGTCGTTGCCGTGGGGGCCGCTGCCGGCTGCGACCGGGGATCTGATGCTCGTGTTCCGGCGGGTGAGAGTGCGGCGGGGCAGATAGCCGCGGCGCCGACGGACGGGCAGTATGACCCCGCAATCACTGTTTACAAGGAGCCTACCTGAGGCTGTTGCGGTGAGTGGATAGAGCGACTGCAGTCGGCCGGGTTCCAGGTCAACGCGAGGGACATGGCCGACGTCACGCCGGCGAAGAATCAATACGGCGTCCCTCACTCGCTCCGCACTTGCCACACAGCCGTCGTGAACGGCTACGTCATCGAAGGACACGTTCCACCGGAAGACATCTGGCGCCTGCTGCGTGAACGGCCGGCGATTGCCGGCATCGGCGTGGCGGGAATGCCGGTCGGCTCACCCGGGATGGAGGATGGATCCATCAAGGATTCCTACGACGTCATCGCCTGGACGAAAGATGGTTCGACCTCCGTCTACGCTCGGCACTGAGCCATCAAGTCAACAGCAGTCCCTCGAATCAGCGCGCGAGCTGCTGCACCGCCGTGTCGCCGACGCGCACGCCGTCGCTGGCTGCGTCCGCGAAGGCGACGCCTCGCAGTCCGTTACCGGTGATACTCAGCCCGGGCAGCGCGTCGATCGCATCGGTGATGCGCGCGACGCGCGCGGAGTGTCCAATCTCATACTGCGGGATCGCGCGTGGCACGCGCACGACCTGTTCGAGGAGCGGCGTGTCGGTCAGGCCGTAGAGCCTCGCGATCTCCTCGCGCGCGAGCGCGGCGAGATCCGTCTCGGACAGCGCGCCGGCGTCGGGATCCACCGCTCCACCGAACATCGCGCGCACGAGCACGTGCCCGTCCGGGCCCCGCCCCTGGTAGAGATGCGTCTCCCAGAGAGTGCCCAGCATTCGAAATCCTTCGCCGCGGGCAATCAGCAGGCCGAAGCCAACCGGAACTTTGGCCGCAGCTGCCGGTCCGAAACCGAGCGCGACGACGCCAACGGCCGGGCACGGAATTGCCAGGAGGTCCGTCGCAAGCCGCACGTCGTGCGGCTGCAACAGCGGCGCCATCGCCCACGGCTCGCCGGCGAGGATGACCGCATCCGCCGGGATCGCCTCCGCATCTCCATCCACCACGACGCTCCACCCGTCAGGCGTACGCCGCAACGCGCTCACTTCCGCGCTGCAGCGGACTGCGAATCCGCCGCGCTCGGCGAGCGCGCGCGGCAACTGTTGCATGCCATGCCGGAATGAGGTGAGCGTGCCCGAGCTGGTACGCCCGCGTTGCGCGATCATCCCGCGAATCACCGACCCGTGCTCCCACTCGAGCGCGGCCATCCGCGGAAACGCCGCCTGCAGCGAGAGGCGTCGTGCGTCGCCCGCGAAGATGCCGAGCGCCATCGGCAGGACCATCCGGTCGGCGACTTCGACGCCGAGGCGCCGCGCCGCGAAGCTCCATACGGACTCGTCGCCGGCGTTGCGGCGCGTGGTGATGAACGGCTCAGCCAGCATGCGCGCGACACCAAGCGGTCCGAGAATCCCCTCGGCCAGCAGCCCGAGCGGATTCGGAACGACCCGCCGTATGCGCCCGGCACGATAGAGAAATCGCCGATGCGATGCCCGGTTTGCCGGCACGCATTCGCCCGCGAAGCCGATTCCGTCAATGAGGCGCTCCATCTCGGGACGTCCACTCAGATAACCGGACGGGCCGCCCTCCACGAGCCAGCCGTCACGCGGGATGCTGCACGCCTTGCCTCCGACGGCACCGCCGCGCTCGAGCACGAGCACCTCGAGGCCGCCCTCCACTCGTGACTCCACCTGGCGCGCGGCCCATGCCGCCGCAAGCCCGGAGATCCCGCCGCCGATCACGACGAGGCGCCGCGCAGTCACACCGTGCGGCTGAAAAGGGGCCGCGACTCGGCGTCGTGTTTTTCACGCTGGTACCGGTCGAAGCACATTGCCAGGTTGCGTACGAACAACTCGCCCACCGGCGTCGCCTCGATGCGGTCGTCGTCGATCCTCACGAGTCCTTCCCGCTCGTAGGTGGCCAGCAGCGCGAGGTCGTCCGCGAAGTATGTCCCGAAGTCGAGGCCGAAGCGCCGCGAGATGTCGGCGGTATCGACCCGGAAGTTGCACATCAGTTCGTGAATCACCGTCCGCCGGATATCGTCGTCGGCCGTGCGCACCACGCCGCGCATGACGGGAAGCTGGCCCGCGCGGATACGTTCCTCGTACGTGGACAGTTTTTTCTCGTTCTGCACGTAGGCGCTCCGCACGTCGCCAATCGCCGAGATCCCGATCCCGAGCACGTCGTCGCCGGGAATGACGGAGTATCCCTGGAAATTCCGCCGCAGCCGCCCTTCGTGTTTTGCTCGTGCAAGCTCGTCGTCGGGCCGCGCGAAGTGGTCCATCCCGATCGGCTCGTACCCGGCGCGGAGGAACCGCTCACGCGCGATGGCGAACAGGGCGAGCTTCGTGCGCGCGTCCGGGAGCTGGTCTTCCTCGATCTTCTTCTGGTGTCCGCGCACCCATGGAACGAACGCGAACGAGTAGACGGCGGCGCGATCGATGCCGAGGCCGATCACCGAGTCCACCGTGCGCTCGAAGCTTTCCGGCGTCTGCAACGGCAGCCCGTAGATGAGGTCCACGTTGATGCCGCGAAAACCGCGACTGCGGGCGTGTTCGACCAGCGCGGCCGTCTGCTCGAGCGACTGCACGCGGTTGATCGACTCCTGTACTTCCGGAGTCAGATCCTGCACGCCGAAGGAGATCCTGTTGAATCCCAGATTCGCCAGCGCGTCGATGTGGGCGGTGGTGGTCACGCGCGGATCGGCTTCCAGGGCGAGCTCCGCACCGGCCGCAGGGCGGAAGTGCCGCAACGTATGGCCGAGCAGATCGGTAAGCTGCGCGGGGGAGAAATACGTCGGCGTCCCTCCGCCCAGGTGCAGCTGCGCGAACCGGCGCCGGTTGGGGAGCCGCTCCGCGAGCAGCTCGACCTCGCGCTTGACCAGCTCCAGGTACGGCTCGGCCACCTCCCGGTGCCTGGTAATGATCACGTGACAGCCGCAGAACAGGCACCGCTGTTCGCAGAACGGCAGGTGCATGTACAGCGAGAGCGGAGCATCACCGAGCTGGTCCGCCGCCGCCAGGCGGGTGAGGTAGTCGTCGGTGCCGACGCCTTCGTGGAACTCGATCGCGGTCGGGTAGCTCGTATACCGCGGACCCGGACGGTCGTGGCGTGCCAGCAGGTCCGCCGTCACGTCGCGTCCAACCGGGCGGGTATCCGCGCCCGAATCGAGGACGGAATCCGGGATGCTCATGAAGACTTTTCTTCGTGCACGGCCGCGATGAGCGCGTGCACGCTGTCGATGGGAGTCTCCGGCATGATGCCGTGGCCCAGATTCACAACATGTCCGCGCGGCGGCATCCGCTCGAGCAGCGCGCGCACGGCCTTATGCGTGGGCTCCGGACCGGCAAGCAGTACCGCCGGATCCACGTTGCCCTGCAGCGCCTTCGCCGCCGGCAGCCGAGCCCGGAGGGCGGCGAGATCCTCCCGCCAGTCCACCGCGAGCGCCTCGGAGGAGAGCGCCGCGTACGCGTCCACCAGGTGCGGAGCATCCTGCACGAACATGATCCGCGGCACGGCGAGCGACCGCGTTGCCTCGAAGAAGCGCACGAGGTGGGGCTGCACCAGCCGCGTCCAGTCGGCGAGCGACAGCACGCCGCCCCAGGTGTCGAAGAGCTGCACCGCGTCGGCGCCCGCTTCGACCTGCGCCCTGACATATCGCACCGCCAGCGCTGTGAGCTTCTCGAGCAGCGCCGAGAGCAGCCCTTCGTCGCGCACCGCGAGCGCGCGGAGCGCCGGGAACCCGGGGCTTCCCCGCCCCTGAACGAGGTACGCGGCGAGCGACCACGGTGCGCCCGCGAAACCCAGCAGCGCGGCCCGGCCGCCCAGTTCTCGCTTGACAAGCCCGAGCGCCTCGATCACCTCCGGCGCGATCGTCCCCGGCGCGGGATCGGCGAGCGCGTCGACATCGGCGGCGGTGCGCACGGGCTTGGCCAGCACCGGGCCGGGATCGAAGCGCACGGACAGGCCGAGCGCGCCGATGGGACTCATCAGGTCGGCGAAGATGATCGCCGCGTCGAGCGGAAAGCGTGCCAGCGGCTGCAGCGTCACTTCGGCCGCCAGCGTTGCGCTCCCTGCAAGCTCCTCGAAGCTGTGGCGCTCGCGGAGCGCCCGGTACTCGGGCAGGTAGCGGCCAGCCTGGCGCATCACCCACACCGGTCGCCGGTCCGTCGGTTCACCCCGCAACGCACGCAGCAGCCGGTCGTTCACGAGCCGCTGTCCTCGCCCGCGGCGACGAACCGGTAGCCGATGCCGCGTACCGTGTGAAAAAAGCGCGGACGATCGGGGTCGGGCTCGAAGCGCTTGCGCAGGCGCGCGATGAAGTTGTCGATCGTGCGAGAAGAAGGCAGCACGTCGTCGCCCCACACCTTCTCGAGGATATCGTCGCGCCACACCACGTCGCCTTCGCGCTCGACCAGCACTTTCAGAATCATCGCTTCCTTCTGGGTCAGGATCTGATCGCGACCGTCGAACGAGCGGCCGCGGAAGCTCCGGAAGTCGAACTCGTTGCCGCCGAAGCGCGCGACAGGTTCGAGCGCGGTCATCGCGTCGTAGCGCAGGCGCCGGCGCAGGATCGCAGCGACACGGAGCAACAGCTCGCGAAGTTGGAACGGCTTCGGGAGGTAGTCATCACCACCCACTTCCAGCCCGCGAATGCGATCGCTGCCTCCTCCCTTCGCCGTCAGGAACAGCACGGGCGTGTCTCGTCCCTCGCGCCGCGCCGACTGG
>JBKJKB010000122.1:0-3903 GCA_046597675.1 Gemmatimonadaceae bacterium | reverse complement strand
CTGTGCGGGCCTGCGACGAATTTCCCGGCGAGCGCCTGGTAGCCGAGCGCGAGCGTAGCGGCCGCGTACACGAGACTCGCCCAGAGGAGGCCGAGCTTGTTGGAGGGGTTCAGCGGCTGGTCGTCTGTGTTCACGGTTGCGTGGATTCCTTGATGAATCTGTAGATGACTGACCGCGCGAGCAGCGGCGGAGCCGGTACCGGCGGATGCAGATAAGTCCCCCCGTACGCGGCGATCCGGAAGCCGTTCATCTCGCCCAGCTTCGTCATTGCCTGGCGCGTCCACGAGTAGATGTGGCCCTGCCGGTCGGGAGTTCCGAACAGGTTCCAGATAATTTCCTTTAGATGATACGGGTTCGGAACCGACACGATGAGCACTCCCCCGTCGCGCAGGACGCGGTTGATCTCACCGAATGCAGCGAACGGATTAGGCACGTGCTCGAGCACTTCGATGCAGAACACGAAGTCGTAGGACCCGTCGGCAAACGGAATCCCCTCCGATATGTCGCGCGTCATGACGGCGTCGGACGCGAACTCGGGCGTTATGTCGATCCCCTGGTACTTCACTCCGGCGGGAAGGTACTTACGGAGACCGCCTTCTCGCGCGCCGATGTCGAGCACACGCGCGTCATCGGGAACGCAAGCGAGCGCGGCAGCGCGGCGGAAGCGGGTGGTTTCTTCACCAGAGCTGCGCCATTTACTCCGGGCACGGTAGAAATCCTTCAGCTCTGCGGAGGCAGGTTGAATACGGCGAGGCATTTTGGGGAATATACCGCTAGGATCCCGTCGGCCCTCTCTCGTGGGCAGTCCTGCGCCGACTTGCTAGATGAACCCAGAGCGCAATCAACCCCGGTACCAACTCGACGACCGTCAACCATAGTCGAGATGCTACGGCGATCACTGCCGCATCGGCCGTGCTCGCCAACTCGAGCCTCGTCATCGCGATCACCAGCGCCGGCTCGCGTACTCCAATTCCGCCGGGCGCGAACGGGGCGAGAAAGCCAGCGATGTACGACGCCGTGTACGCGCTCACGTACGCCAGCACGTTTCCACCCGACTCCGGCAGGATCGCCCGCACGAACAGCATGAACCCGAGCGACAGGAGCACCCACGCGGCGCAAGCCACAACGATGGTAAACCACAGCGTTCCCGTCGGCGGCAGCTTCGCGTTCTCCGCTCGCTTGCCTGCGAGCTTCAGCAAACGGGGTATGACGGCCGGCAACGCGAGCAGCGCGGCGATGATCGCCACGACAAGAATCGCTGCCGCTGCGGGCCCGCCGGGGATCGCTCCCCCGCTCGCGACGACCACCGCTGCGCCTGCGGCGATGGTCACGACCTGCATCACCACTGACGAGCCAGCGGCAACCGCCGGGCTTACGCCACGCTCGGCGGCCATCCCGCTCATCGCGACGATCGACCACACTTTTCCGGGGACGTACTTGCCGAGGTTGCCCGCGAGCCAGATGACGGAGGCGTCGAGCCATCCGAGTCGCTCCCCCGCGCCGGCGATCAGTCTGCGCCACCCTTCCACCAGCAGCGCATACGCGACGAGCGTTACCGCGCTCGCAGCTCCGACCATGAGCCAATCGGGCCGCAATCTCTGCAACCCCGCGGCGACTTCATCCCACTGACCACCCAGCGATCGGACCGCGTACCAGACGAGCGCGGCCGCGAACAGCCATTGTGCTACTGTCCAGGCCTTACGACCCGTAGCCGTCAATCGCCTGCTGGTAGACGGACAGATACTTCTGCGCCGCGGATTCGGGCGCGAAGTTGGCGAGAGCGTACAGGCGTCCCGACTGTCCGAGCGAAGTAGCGCGCGCTTCGTTGGCGAGAATGTCGTCGAGCGCAGCCGACAGAGCGGGAACGTTGTTCGGCTCGACCAGAATCCCGGTGCTGCCGTCGCGCACCACGTCGGGCGTGCCGCCGGAGCGGAAGCCCACCACGGGCGTTTCGCACAGCGCGGCCTCGACTGCAACGAGTCCGAGTCCCTCGTCGAGCGACGGAACCGCAAGGACGCGCGCGTGCTGATAGAACTTCGGTAGATCGCCCTGCTTGATCTCTCCGTGCCACCGAACGCGATCCGCCACGCCAAGCTCCGTGGCGAGCGCTCCAAGCGAATCGCGCGCAGGCCCGGCGCCCACGACGTCGAGCGTTGTCTTGCTCTTCATCCCCGCAAGCGCTCGGATCAGCTGGTCGAGTCCCTTCTGCGCGTTGAGACGCCCGACGAACAGGATACCGGCGCGCTCGCGCGAGGCATCCGGCTCGAAGAGATCGGTTGCGACGGGCATCGGCGCCACGATCGGCGACCGGTTGGGCACGAGCATGTCCAACTCTCCCGCCAGCCAGTGCGACACGGTCGTGACTTTGGCCGAGTGCGTGATCACGTGCCGGAAGAGCGGCCGCGCGACGGCGACGCTCTTGGCAAGCCGAACGTCGGTCCCGTGCAGCGTGGTTACCAGCGGCAGATGCGACAGGCCGCCGAGCCACGTGCCCACGAGCCCGCCCGGAAACCACCAGTGCGCGTGGATGAGATCGGGGGCGACTCTCCGGCGCGCCATGACGGACTTGGCGAAATCGGCGCCGAGAAATCCGAGCATGGTGACCTTGGCGCTCCAGGAGCGCTGGAACTCCGTCGCCATGTTGCCGGTGTACGCCAGCTTCTCGTACCTCCGCGGCGCGTAGCGAAAGCGCTCGACCGTAATCCCATCGACTTCGTCAGTACTGTCGACGCCGTTGCTCGACGGTGCGACGACGTGGACTTTGACGTCCACCTTCTCCAGCGCCTTCGCCAGGCGAAGAACGAACGAGCCGGCGGGATCCCCGATGTATCGGGGAAATGCGTGCGACAGAAATAAGACGTTCATTTATGAAATTTCGGTGGGCGGCGAACCAGGGCGTGCCGAAAGCTCCTCGACCCTCCGTCTCAGCTCGCGCAGCTCGGCACGCTGCGCCGCCATCAGCTCGCCCATCAAGCCGGTAGCGATAGCAACGGACCCGACCGTCAGACAGACCGCGACGAGATCGATCATTGGGCGAAATCCGACTCCGCCGATGACGCGCCAGAGGACCGCCGCGATTCCGACCACGAGTCCGGTGAGAAAGAGTGCGGCGCCGAGCATTCCGAACAACAGGAGTGGCTTCCGCGCGAACCGGAGCTCGAACCACACGGCGAGCATGTCGAGCACGCCGATCGGGATCCTTCCGATTCCGAACTTGGATTTGCCCGCATGGCGCTGGTACAGCGGCACCGGGACTTCGGTCACCGAGTAGCCCTGCGCGGCAGCCATCACCACCATATACCGGTGCCAGTCCGGCCGCGGCGGAAGCGAGTCCATTATCTCGCGCCGGTACGCCTTCACCGAGTTGAGATCGCGCACCGGAACGTTGAACAGTGAGCGGCTCAACTTGTTGTATACGCTCGACACGAACGCCTTCTCGTATTTCCCTTCCTTGTATCCCGTGACCATGTCCGACTGATCCGAGAGGATCGGCTCGACGAGCCGTGGTATGTCCTCCGGCTTGTACTGCAGGTCGGCCGGGTAGAACACGAGCACCTTGCCCGATGAGTGCAGGTATCCGGTGCGAAGGGCGTCGGCGATGCCACGCCCTGTGCGATGCCGCACGGCCTTGAGGAACGGATAATCGGGTAGCATCAGCTGCAGGAGATCCCAGCTCCCGTCGGTGGAGCCGTCGTCTATAACGACGAACTCGTAACGGATCTCGCTCGAAGCTGACGCCATCTCCGCGGCCTGCTCGAGAAACAGCGGAAGGTTTTCCGCTTCATTTCGCGCGGGCACGAGCACGCTGACGTCCACCGGGCGGGCGCGTCGGTCGAGCGATGGAGTCTCGCGGCGGACCAGCCCGGAAGCGGCACTCATACGCGCTTCCGCATTCGCGCCGAG
>JBKJKB010000376.1:0-3472 GCA_046597675.1 Gemmatimonadaceae bacterium | reverse complement strand
AACCCGCAGCAGCATGTACGCGGGCCAGATGTAATCGAAGAACTGGATCCCGACCACCGGCTTGAACCCCCGCAGCGCCAGGCCGGTGGTCGAGATCCAGTTCTTCGATTACATCTGGCCCGCGTACATGCAGCTCCGGAACGAGCTCGCAACCATGCGCTGGCGCTCCAACAACAACTTCTCCTCGCCCGTCGTCGTGCGCGTGACGTACGGCGGCTACATCCGCGGCGCGATTTATCACTCGCAGACCGGCGCGTCGTTGTTCACGCACTGTCCCGGCCTGCGCGTGATGTGTCCTTCGACCGCGCTCGACGCAAATGGATTGCTCCGGACCGCGATCCGCTGCGACGACCCCGTGATCTTCCTCGAGCACAAGCACCTGTACCGGCAGACGTACAACAAGAGCGCGTATCCGGGCCCGAACTTCATGATACCCTTCGGGAAGGCACGCATCGTTCGCGGGGGCACGGATGTGACCGTTGTCACCTACGGCGCCACCGTGCAGCGCGCACTGACGGCGGCCAACGCCGTGGCCGACAACGGAATATCGGTGGAAGTGATCGACCTCCGGTCGCTCAGCCCCTGGGATCGCGAAGCCGTATTTACTTCGGCCAAAAAGACTTCGCGCGTGATCGTCGCGTACGAGGATTCATTGTCGTGGGGTTACGGGGCGGAGATCTCCGCCGCCATCGCGGATGAGTGCTTCGCTTGGCTGGACGCGCCTGTGAGACGTGTCGCGTCGACGGATACCTTCGTCGGTTACGCTCCGCAGCTCGAGGACGCAATCCTTCCGCAGGTCGCCGACTTCAAGCGCGCGTACAAGGAAATCGCCGGCTACTAGGCATTTGTAAAAAGTCGACACACGCGTTTTTCCTTGACCTGACGCCCCCACAGGGTGAGTTGTATTGCCGCAGCACCCAACCTTTATGGAGGGTCTCGGTGATCAATATCAACTACAGCAAGGTTCTGCTCGGTGGCATCGTCGCCGGCATCGTTTGGATCGCGGTGGACGCGGCCAGCTACATGTTGATGGGAATGGACACCATGGACGCATGGTTTGCGCAGCACGATCTGCGCGAGCCTCCTATGGCGGTCTTCTTCGCCATGGACTTGGTGTTCGGACTCATGGCGGTGTGGCTGTACGCAGCGATCCGGCCGCGATTCGGCCCTGGCCCGAGAACAGCGGCGACTGCCGCCCTCTTCATCTGGCTCCTGTTCACCGTAGTCTACTTCGGGATGCACATGATGGGGCTGTTCACGCCGAGCGACTATGCGAAGAGTGCCGTCTTCGGCTTCGTGACGGTGATGGCCGCGACGATGGCCGGTGCGTGGCTATACCGCGAGGGCGAGGGCGATACTGCACCTCGCATGTAACCGGTGGTCTTGTAAAGAGAACGCCGCGGAGCTCCTGGCTCCGCGGCGTTTTTTCATTGGCGAGTGTCGTCGCGTTGCAATCTGTTTCTAATTCAATCCGGGAATCTGCGGCATCTTCAGTTTCGTGTACCCGTCTGGAATTACAAATACCGTGGGAGAAAATTTAGACCGCTTGATGTTCGAAAGCGCGGTCACGGTTGCCGGCATCGGCATCCCGCCCTCCGAAGCCCCAGTCATTTGATCGCTCTGGCGCAGCGGAAGTCCGCGCGGCCTCGCAGCGGCGAGCTTGCCCAGCTCCGCTACGGCGGACGAATCCATTCCCGGCATTCCCGACGTCATCGCCTCGAGGGAGCGAGTGGTCTGCAACGGGTCTATATAACCCGCCAGCTCTTCGGCGTAGTCTCCCTCCGACACGACGTGGATCGTCTGATCCATGCTCTCACCCATCATCTCCATCGACACGGAAAGGTCGGCCGTTAGCCGGAACCGTTTCGTCGCGAATCCCGAGATCGTCTCGCCCGCGCCCAGTGTATCCACCACAATGTTGGTAACCGAAAAACCCACCTTGGGTTTTTCCGGCAACGACGCCATCATCTCCTGCAACATCGCCATCATCTTCGCTGGATACATCACCTTCTTCGCATCGTGGTCGACCATCGCGACCACGGGAGCGCCGCTCGAATCCCGAACGATGATGGACATGTTCTGCCCGGGCATTCCAGGCATGGCCTGCGCAGCATTGCCGGGCCCGCGAAGATCCAGGCGCGAGCTCTTGCCGGCGATCCATCCGCTGCCACTCTGGACGGTGGCGGCCGCAGAATCCCCGGTCGTTATCGTCACGTCGAAGGTGAGCCCCGACACGTCCTGCGCAAACGCGGGGATGGGACACAACGCCAGCAGCACGCACTGAGCAGCCGCGAGCAGCCACCGCATCCGGGATCGATTCATCGTTACCTCGACATTAAAGACACTTCTTGTTTCCCGCGCATGCTTGCCCCGTACCGTCAGTTCAGTGTCACAAGTGCGTTTAGCCTGACTTCTTCTCGGATTTCTCCGGATGCGAGTCGTGGTGCTGCCCCAGGCTCGCAAGCGGTGGAATCGACGGCGGGTCGTGGCGCGGCCACCGCAAGGAAGCAATCACCGACGACATGAGAATGAGAGCGACCACGCCCAGCGATACGGCGATCGGGATGTGCACGAAACTCTCGCCCAGCATCTTCAGGCCGATGAATATGAGCACGATCGAGAGGCCGATCTTGAGATAATGGAACTTGTCCACGATGCCGGCAAGAAGGAAATAGAGCGCGCGGAGGCCGAGCACGGCGCACACGTTGGACGTATATACGATGAACGGATCCCGAGTCACCGCGAAGATGGCAGGAATGGAGTCGGTCGCGAAGATGACGTCGGTGGTTTCGACCAGGATCAGGACGATGAACAGCGGCGTCGCCATGAGTCGCACGACCCCGCTCTCGTCGGGCAAGCGCACGAAAAATTTCTGACCATGATAATCGGACGTCACCGGAATCACCCTGCGCACGAGCCGGAGCACCGGGTTGTCCTCGGGATCGTACTGGTCGTCCGCCTTCTGCAGCGCCATCCTCAAGCCGGTGAACACGAGGAACGCGCCGAACAAATACAATATCCACTCGAACCGGGACACCAGCACCGCGCCCGCGGCGATCATCGCGCCGCGCAGAATCAGGGCGCCCATGATCCCCCAGAGCAGCACGCGATGCTGATACTCCATCGGAATCCTGAAGTAGCCGAATATCAGGACGAATACAAAGATGTTGTCGACCGACAACGCGTACTCGATCAGGTATCCGGCCAGGAATTCGAGCCCGGAGTTCGTGCCCATGAAGCGAAAAACGAACACGGAGAACGTGAGCGACAGCCCCACCCACACCGCGCTCCAGACGGCTGCCTCCTTTAGGGACGCTTGCCGTGCGCGCCGGTGGAAGACGAGCAGGTCCACAGCGATCAGAGCCAGCACGACGGCATTGAAGCCGATCCAGCCCCACATGGTCGTCAACGCTGCGTCCTACGCTTGCCGGAAGCCACGCCTACCGTTTCGTATCGAGAGCGTCCCGAACGT
>JBKJKB010000334.1:0-5918 GCA_046597675.1 Gemmatimonadaceae bacterium | reverse complement strand
CCGATGCTCGCGGAAGAGTCCCCACACCAGCCGCGGCACCCGCGCGGCATCGCGCCACCGCTCGCTGCCGCGCGGCTGCGGCGGCGCCTCCGCGAGACGCTCGCGTACGCCCATCATGCGCTCCATGAACTCACGGTTCAGCGTGTAGCCGGGAAGCAGCGCGAGCACCCGGTACCAGTTCAACAGGTTGTAGTACACGCGGCCGCGGATCAGGCCCAGCATGTTCGCGAAGACGTGGCGGTGCCGCTCGATCGCATCCTCGTCTACGCCCATCACCAGGCAGAACTGCCGGTACACCTGCTCGGAGATCGTTCGGGCGAAGCTGAACGTCAATGGAGTCGTAACGCCACCGTAGCTCTCGATGATGTTGCTGTTGTCCCAGATGCGGCGCTCACCTTTGGCCCTGCTGCCGGTCGCGGTGACCGGGCGCGCCTGGAGCAGGAAGATTCTGTCGAGCTCGTGCGGTCCGGTTACCGCGCCGCCGTCTGCGCCGCCGGCGGCTATCGCCCACTCGATGTCCTGTGCCGCGCCGAAGTACTCCGCGACTGAGCGCGCCAGCGTCGCGATCTGCACCGCCTGCGCGTCCGCGATCGCCGGCTCCTCGCGCAGCACATCCGGGACGCTGACGCGACGCGTGGAATTTCCGTCGAATACCATGGCGTTTACCTTCGTCGCGACCGTGCGGTTCACCTCCGGGCCGGCAGCCGTTACATGCACGCGAAAGGTATCCGCGTCGGCTTCGCCGCTAACCAGCGACTCGCCAAGTCCGTACACCGCGCTCACCACAGCGACGTCCGGGTCGCCAGCGACCGGATCCATCGAGAACGCGACGCCTGCCGCGCGCGCGGGGATCAGCTCCTGGATGAGGACAGCCATCGCCAGATGCTGGCTCTCGTCACTTGAATTCGCGTATGCCAGCGCGTGTGGCGCGAAGGCCGACGCCCACACCGTCCTGATGGCGTCCCATAGACCGGCTGCACCGTCGCCGGCCGCGACGCCGAGGACGCTCGTGAACTGGCCGGCGAACGATGCCGTACCCGCGTCCTCAACCGTGGCCGAGGATCGTACCGCTAGCGGGATCTGGCCAAGCTGCGTTGTATCCAGCGCTTCGAGCAGCTCCGCGCGGAGCCGGGCCGGCAGTGAAAGTGAGAGCGTTGCCGCACGCAGATCCGCCGCTTCGTCGGGACTTCCCGGCAGATCGCGTCCTCCTGGAACGAACTCGTCGAACGCTGTGGCGCGCAGGGCGAACCAGCGAGGTACTTCAGCTCCGGGCACGGCGGCGAGCCGCGCCAGGTTGGATGCCTTGCCGCCGGCCTCACGCGCGGACGGCACCACACCGGATCCCGGCAGGAACACATAGTCGCCGCTCAAGTGAGCCACCTCTCCACCCACGGCAGCGCCAGCAGGGCGTACGCGAGGAGATTCCAGGCTGCGGCCGCCGTCTCGACGCTCCGTCCTTTCCGAGCAGCACTTCCGCGGAGGAACGGCAGCGCGGCGAGAGCGATCGGCACTGACGCGACCGGCGCCAGCACGGGTGTCCAGCGCCCTCCGGCGCGCGCACCGGCTGCGGCGACGAGAATTCCGGCGCCGATCACGGTAGCCATCCATATCAACGCGGTTCGACGCTCGCCCCAGATGGAGCTGTACGTCTCGACGCCGTGTCGCTCCTCGCTCGGCGCGCGAATCTTCCTCCCGATCTCCAGCACCAGACCGGAGACGAACACAGCGGCCAGCAGCGGCCAGATCCCAGCGGGAGCCGCGAGGCCCTGTCGCAGCCAGTCGACAGTGGTGGCATACAGCAGCAGCAGCGGCATCACCAGCATGTGAGAGAGGAGGTAGGCGGCTGGCCGGGCGCGCAGCCAGTCGCGCGCGAAGAATTCCCGCGTCATGAGCGCGATCCAGACGCCCGCGACGCCGAGCGGGACGAGAAGCAGGGGAGCGAGCAGCAGGTTGGCGGCGATCGCGACAGCCGCGGCGGCCGCGGCTACGCGCCGGAGCTCACCAGGATCCACGAGCCCACGCGGGACCGGCAGATGACTCCGGTGCAGACGGTCCGTGTCGGCGTCCTTGTACTCGTCGGCAACACGCAGAAGGAAGAATGCCGCCAGCAGCGTGAAAGCGCAGACCAGGTAGGCGACCGGCGAAACGAAACCAGCCTCGCCCCGGCCGGCACGGGAGAACGCCAGCGCCGCGAACGCAGCGAGCGCGATCAGCGGGAGATACGCGACGAGCG
The DNA here is from genome assembly GCA_046597675.1 of Gemmatimonadaceae bacterium. Lineage (GTDB taxonomy): Bacteria > Gemmatimonadota > Gemmatimonadetes > Gemmatimonadales > Gemmatimonadaceae > JACDCY01. The sequence goes on along the minus strand of JBKJKB010000334.1, from coordinate 3,685 downwards.
GAAAACGTTCGGCCTGATACGTCCACAGCCGCCGCGGGAGCGGAGTACGGGGCCCTGCCCCGCCGGCCGCTCCTGCTGAATTCGCCGTGCTCATGCGTCCGGTGCCAGCGGCGGCCGGCCCAGCGTCTCGTGCGCGCGCGCGAAGTCGCCGGAGCACAAGGCCGCGACGATCGAGATCTCACCGGCCAGTACAGTAGCCGCGCAGATCTCCGCCAGACGAGCGGCCCGGCCGTCTCCGTCGCAGTGAAGGATCCGGAGGCACTCGCGGGCTGTCGGCAACCGTGTCCCTCCGCCGACCGTTCCGACGATCAGGTTGGGCAGAACCACGGCGGCGTACAGTGCGCCATCTCCGGTGACCTCCATGCGCGTGACGCCGACGCTCGCCTCGCTGATGCAGGCCGCGTCCTGGCCAGTGGCGAGAAACAGGGCGGCGATCCCGTTCGAGATGTGTCCGCTTACGCCGATCGAGCCGGTCTGCACGCCGCCGATGAAGCTCACGCGCCAATACTCGGCCATCTGCTCAGGGGTGGTGCGCATGCGCTCGAGCAGCAGCGAGCGCGGGATCGCGGCTTCCGCCGTCGCGTTCCGCCCTCGCGTATACAGGAAGCTAAGCGTCGTCGCCTTCTTGTCGCCCGACATGTTCGCCTCGAGGAACCATGTGCGCGGCTTGATCGGGGCGCGTTCGAGAATGTCCGCGCATATTGCGGCGGTGCACAGCGTGACCATGTTCTGCCCCGCGGCGTCGCCGGTATTGAAGGCAAAGATCAGGTACACATGGTTCGCGGCGATGTGCGTCATGAGATCGGCCAGCTCCCCGTGCCGCGTCCGGGTAGCCGCCACTTCGCGGAAGCGGTCGAATTCCCCCACCGCCCACGCCGCGAACAGCGCCGCCTCCGCCATCGTTTCGAACAGGAAGCCCGGAGCGCGCTGCACGTGCTCGGTGGTCGTGAGCGTAGAGGCGCCGCCTGCCAGCGTCAGCAGCCGGGCGCCGCGATCGTAGCTCGCCACCAGCGCCCCTTCGGACGTGGTCAACGGCACGTAGTAGTCGCCGGAAGCGTGCAGTCCGTTGATCCTTAACGGTCCGATTAACCCGGTGGGGATCATCGTCATGCCGATGTAGCTCTCGATGTTTCCCTGGAGCGTGGACGGGTTCGGCTCCGGGGCCCGGCCCGCCAGATGGTCGAGCGGTAGGCCGCGCTCTTCCAGGAATCCGATCCGCTCTGCGCGCGCGTCGGCGCTCCAGTCACCCTGGCGCGGGACGCGCGGTGGCGGCGGTCGCTTGCTTTCCACGACCGGCGCCAGGCGATTCGAGAGCTCGTTGAACGCGTGCCCACGACTGAGTCTGCGGGCGATCTCGCGTGCACGCTGGTAGGAGATTGGCATGACTGTGTCTCGATCTGGTGAACGGGGAAGGCTCGATGAACGGCGCAGTGAGGATACGACGATTCAAACCCGGATGCGATCCTCACAATTACGTAGTCACGGGCGGCCGATGACGTAGATGTGGCCGGTTGAGCGACCTCCCGGCGGCCGCATAGCCCGGTCTATGGTGCTTGTCGCGGCTGCCTCCAACCGGCCCAACCGATGGGAACACACTGCAACCGCGGGGCGTTATTACTTCAGCACGATCTTGTCGATCGTCCCTGTCGCGACCGAATGGTACGTCGGCCGCGCGCGGCGGTAGATGTCCAGAGCCATCGTGCGCCCCCACGGCGTCTTCATCAGCTCGGTGTAGAGCGGCGTCAGGAACTTGCGCCTACCCTGCGACGTGAGGAAGCGATCGAGGGCAGGGAAGGCCGGCTCGTAGCGATTCTTTATGGCGGTGACGAGCCACGTCTGGAGGATCTCGGCGTTCCTGCCGGACGAAAGGCGGAACTGACGGTCGAGCTCCGCGAGCCGCGCGGCGGGTATCGTATCCGGGAGCGCGCCGAGGAAGTGGAGCCACTCCTGCGTGGACCAGCTCGACGTCTGTAGTGCCGATGCGGCAGCGCCATTCTTCCAGCGAGTGACCTGGCTGTCCACCGCCGCGAGCGTCTGAGATTGCACCGGCGGGACGTTGGCCGGGATGCCGGGTCCATAGACCCACGCGTCGAGATCGGCACGCGCGGCTTCTCCCGGCGTCAGGAGATTTTTGCGCAGGTCTTCGAGCAACCATTCGGATGTCATCGGCTTGAACGCGTGGCGGTCGAAGTAACTGCGGAGATACAGGTCGAGCCGCTGGCGACCGACGACCGATTCGATGGTCTGCAGGAACGCCGAGCCCTTCTCGTAGGCGATGTCGCTAAGGCCGTCGTCCGGGTCGCGTCCCGCGAGATCGAGGTGGAGATGGGTGTCTGCGATCTTCGCGCTATCGGTCTCGTCCACCGTTTTCTGCAGATCCCGGCGGCCCAGTTGACGCAGCATGTCCGCGTACGGCTTGCCACGCAGCTCTTCCATGATGCGCGCTTCGAGGTAGGTGGTGAATCCCTCGTTGATCCAGATGTCGTCCCAGGTCGCGTTGGTGACGAGGTTACCGGACCAGGAGTGCGCTAGCTCGTGCGCGACGAGGCTCACGAGCGAGCGGTCGCCCGCGAGGACGGTGGGAGTCGCGAAGGTGAGCATCGGGTTCTCCATCCCGCCGAAGGGGAAGGAGGGCGGCAGCACGAGGATGTCGTAGCGGCCCCACCGGTACGGTCCGTACAGCTTTTCGGCCGCGTTCATCATTTGGTTGACTTCCGCGAACTCGTTGGCCGCGCGGTCGAGGACCGACGGCTCGGCCAATACGCCGGCGTCCGGGCCAATCGCGCGGAAGTCAATGTCGCCGACCGCGAGCGCGAAGAGGTAGGGCGGAATCGGATTCCTCATTCGAAAGCGGAAGACCGAGAGTCCCGCCGAGTCTTTCTCCCCCGCCGTGCTCGCGTTTTCCGCGCTCATCACCGCGCGCATCCCGGCGGGAACGTGGATCGTGGCGTCGTAGGTTTGGCGGATGCCCGGGCTGTCCTGGGTCGGGACCCAAGTGCGCGTGAGGATCGCCTGTCCCTGCGTGAACAGGAACGGCAGCTTCTTGCCCGCGGTTTGTGCGGGCGTGAGCCACTGAACCGCCGCGGCGGCGGGTGAGGTCTCGTACTCGATCTTTATTATCTCCATGAACCGGGCCAGACCTTCGTCCGCCGCGGGCGGGAGGGCGATCGCCAGGCGGGACCCGAGGAATTCGCGCGGAGCGCCGATCTTGAAACCGAGCGTGTCGCCGAATCTCGTGACCCGTTTGATGGTGAGGTCGCGAACATCGAGAATCAGGCTATCGGCGCGCGGAATCCGCTGGATCGTGAGGGTCGCCGTGCCGCGGATGACGCGGCTGGCGAAGTCAGGCGTCAGATCCAGCGATACGCTGGCGACGCGAGCGCGGTCTGGCTCGGCGTACGAGTGAGCGTCCTTCGGCGAGTCTGGAGGGTTGGCCGGTCGCGCCGATCGCTCCATTGGGGATGAGCAGGCGAGGGCCAAAAGGGTAACGGCGATTCCAATTGTTGCGGTTCGCATGGTTAGGTGGGCGTGGGAGCGATATAGTGTCGCCAAAGTTTCATTGGCTCTGTTGACCTTTTTGCGGTTTCGTTACGGCTTCGCCGTTATCGGCCGCAGCCGCGAGACTGTCCGTACCGAGTGCCGTACGCGCGGGAGCACCGCGCGGCTGTGAGATCTCGTCGCTCGC
>JBKJKB010000275.1:0-3078 GCA_046597675.1 Gemmatimonadaceae bacterium | reverse complement strand
CGCATGGGATTCGGCATGGTATTACCCCCTGACCATAAAGGTAATACGTTCTTCTGATCTCGTCAAACTACATGGGGGACATCGACCGCCGTTATGAAGCCAATTACGAAGCGCTTGTTTTTGCCTCGGCGTGCAATGGAACGATGACGTGTGATCGCCAGGTCGCGCGATTTTTCTTGTGACTCTAACCGGGCGAAGAATTGCCATATACGCTTTGGAGCCGCGGGCGTCTGCTGGGAGCCATTCCCGCGTTCGAGCGACCGGTTCGGACTTAAGCGCGCCTGCATGTTGCGTATATGTCAGTCGTGACATATCTTTGAACAGGTGAATTGCCCGAGCGTCCGCTGGTATGGCTGCATGGAGAGGTCAAGACACCGCCCTTCTCAAAGGAAGCGCGGACTGAGGCCGGAGTCCTACTTCGTCGCGTGCAGTCGGGCCACCACCTGAGCCTGCCTCACTCACGCTCCATGCCCATCGTCGACCATCGATGTCATGAGCTAATGAAAAAGGCAAAACGAGCTCGACTGGAAGCGCGAGGTTGGCGGCTCGGATCGGCTGCGGATTTCCTTGGCCTCAGCGCGGAAGAGGCGGCACTTGTAGAGACGAAGCTCGCACTTAGTCAGGCGCTGCGCCGGAAGCGCGTATCGCGACAATTGACACAACAGCAACTGGCACGACGTCTCAAGTCCAGTCAATCACGCGTGGCGAAGATGGAAGCCGCCGACAAGTCCGTGTCAGTGGATCTGCTACTGAAGGGACTGTTTGCGCTCGGCGCCAAGCCGGGGGACATTGGTCGTGCACTGCAGCTCACCGCCGCCTAACGACCGCGGCCGGAAGCTGTTCTAGCGCAGGTGGCAGAGGCTTTTGAGCTATTGTCTAAAAGTGTGGAAACAAGCGAAAGGCGGTGACTACCTTACGCCAGAGGAGAGATCCAGCGGTTCGTGCAGCGATTGCTGGAGGAAGAAGTAGATGATCTGCTTGGCCGGAAGAAGTCCGAGCGCGCGCAAGAGATTGTGCGGGCGCGTGCCCATTCCCGCCGACCCAACGCGCTAAAAGAAATCCTGGAACCAGGTCTTAAACCGCCCCGCCAGCCTCTCCACCCCCGCCCCACCAATCTGCCGCCGCCTGATCATCCCCGCATTCCCACCCGCTGCCTTGTTCCCGCCGTAAATCGCGAGACCCACCACCGTCGCGAACCGCGGCGCCTCCACCGAATCGCTCAACCCGCCGATGTTCTCGCTCGGCACGCCGACGCGCACTCCCATCCCGAAAACGTCGGCAGCCAGCTCTGCAATTCCCGCGACCGCAGCAGCGCCGCCGGTCATCACCAGACCACCGCTCAGCCTGTTCGCATAGCCGGCATTCGTGATCTCCTGCTGCACCAAATTGAAGATCTCGTCCATCCGCTGATGGATGATGTGCGACAGCAGCTCGCGCGGAATCTGCCGGTCGCCCTGTGCGACGGTGCTCGGCAACGAGATCACGTCGGCGGGATCGACCAGCGGCTCGTACGCGCACCCGTGGCGCTCCTTCAGTTTTTCCGCATCGGCCTGCGTCACGCCGAGCCCGTGCACGATGTCGCTGGTGACGCTGTTCCCGCCGTAGTTGATCGTCGCGAGGTGGCGGATCTTCCCTTCATGAAAGATCGCGATGTCCGTTGTGCCGGCGCCCAGCTCCACAAGAGAAACGCCCAGCTCACGCTCGTCCTCGGTGAGCACGGCGAGCGCGCTCGCCAGCGGCTCGAGCACGAGCTCGCGCACGCGGTACCCCGCCCTCTCCACCGAGCGCCGGAGATTCATCGCGGGCGAGCTGCCGATCGTAATGAGGTACATCTCGGTCTCGAGCCGCGTGCCGATCATCCCCACGGGATCGCGAATCCCCTGGTTCTTGTCGACCGTGTATTCCTGCGGGATCGCGTGCAGCAGCTCGCGGTCCTGCGGGATCGGCTGGGCGCGCGCGACTTCGTTGGCGCGGTCCACGTCGGCCCTGGTGATCTCGTCGCCGTTGACGGCCACGATCCCCTTGCTGGTCATGGCGCGGACGTGCTCACCAGCTATCCCGGCATAGACCGAATCCACTTGGGCGCCCGCCATTCGCTCGGCGTCCTGCATCGCCTTCTTGATGGAGCGGGTGGTCTCCTCGATGTCGGAGACGATTCCGCGGCGCAGGCCGGTAGTACGCGCCTGTCCGACGCCAAGGATCTTGATCGTCGAGCGACGGCTCTCGCCGACCGCCTCTCCGATGATGGCGGTTGTCTTGGCGGATCCTATGTCGAGACCGGCGACTATGCGCTCGAGATTCATTGAAGTCTTGCGATTACCTGATCGCGATAGCGAAGGTCGAGCTCGGCGATCGGAAGTCCACGCCGTGCGAGATCAAATTCTACGGGAAAGATATCGGCCAATCCATCCGCGGATACCCCTAGCGGTGCGCGTACCCTGAATCCCTCGAGTCCGAGGATCAGGTCGCCCGCTCGATCCCGCGACGCCTCACTGATGCGCGCGAACAGAGCCGGCTGCTCCCGCCGCACCCGCTCGAGCGTCGCAAGCAGCCTCGGATCCGCTGTGAAGACCACCGGCAGCTCCAACTCGGCTCGCGCGGGATCGATCGGCAGGGCGCGTCCGCTTCCCGCGAAGGGCTGTAGCCCCCGCGCGTCCGACAGCAGTGCGACCGGAAGATTCTCCGTGACCGTCACGACGATCGTCCCGGGCAGCCGTCGCGACATCGAAACGTCGCGTATCTGCGGATGGCCCAGCACGCGCCGGCGCAGGATAGAAAGATCCTGCCAGACCGACTGCAGCGTATCCACGCGGAGACGCGCGACCACTGCATCCGCCGCGAGATAGTGGAGCCCGCGCACGTCGACCGCTCGCACGCTGAAGAACGAAAGGCCGGAGATGAGCTGACTGGTGGCTCGGGCCGCCACCATGATGCAGACCACGAGCAGCGCGAAGCCGATGATCTTCCAGCCCGGACGTCGCAGTCGCTCGCGGACGCTCACTGGCCTGTGCCCAACAGATCGAGCAGCTTTTCCTCGCGGACATTTACCCGTCCCGGGAGCAGCCGATACCGGGAATC
>JBKJKB010000114.1:0-3427 GCA_046597675.1 Gemmatimonadaceae bacterium | reverse complement strand
CTCCACCGCACGACCTTTCCGGGCGGCAGCGCCGCCTGAACCTCGGGGAGCGAGAGGTACTGCTCCACCGCCGCAACGTTCGTCGAAGCCACCAGATACTCGCCCGGGATCGATCCCTGCTGAAGGACGCTGGAGAGCGGTCCCGCGGCGGCGCCCGACGCTACGACTGCGGTGTCACGTGTGCTGGTGTCCCCCGCGGCGCGGGCCGCGTCGGACGTGTCGCGCTGCAGCAACGAGCCCAGGCCAGCAGGAGTGCGGCCAGCGGCGGTATCCGTGCGCCCCGCAGCGGGTGCCGCACCAAGGCCGCGCGATCTGATGATGCCGTCGAGCCGTGGCAGCGCCTTGTCGAGCGCCTGCGACTTATCGGCGATCTGGAACTCGAGGAACGCGGACTTCTGCACCACCTCCTGCGCGCGAACCGGATCGTCGATTCCAGGCAGCTCCACGATGATGCGGTCGTTGCCGACCTGCTGCACGACGGGCTCGGCGACCCCGAACTCGTCCATGCGGTTGCGCACGACCTTCAGCGCGTTGGCCAGTGCCACCGCTTTGTCCGGCACGCTCGCCTTGGATTCGTCGATCTCCAGCGCCATGTGGATTCCGCCCACGAGATCGAGCCCGCGCTTGAGCGGAACCCTGTCGACCGTGTCGTATACGAAGACCCCGTCACGCTTGACGCGCTCGACTACCGTGCGCGGGTAGAGTGTCCAGAGCGAGCCGGCGATGAGCGCCAGAATGATTGCGATTCTATGCTTCAACTTCATTGTCAGGAGCTGATTGAGGTGACGCCGGCGGAACGCGCGGTCCCGGAAGCGTTTTGAGCAGTGCGAACGTTACCGGCCACCGAGAGGACAGTCAACGCAGCGCGCGCCGCGGTCTCGTCCCGTCCGATCTGCTCGACGAGTGCGGCGGCGTCGGCGAACCTGCGGGTATCCCGCAATCGGGACACGAACTCGAGCCGTACGTGCGCGCCGTACAGATCCACGTCGGTGTCGAACAAATACGCCTCGATTCCCGCGCTGGAGTCTCCGAAGGTCGGTCGCGGACCGAGGTTGACCATCGCCCCGAACGCCCCGCGGGGAGTCTGCACCCGCGCCGCGTATACGCCTTCCGGCGGGAGCAGCTTGCGCGGTGGTGGCACGAGGTTGATGGTCGGAAAGCCAAGCTCGCGACCCCGCCGGTCCCCCCGCGTCACCGTACCTCCGACCGAGTACAGGCGGCCGAGTGAATCCGCCGCCTTGTCGAGATCTCCGCCGGCGACAGACCGTCGAATAGCCGTAGAAGAGATGCTGTGGCCGTCGGGAGCTTCCACGGCGTCCACGACCTCGACGGCGAATCCGTCGCGCTTGCCCAGCGATTTGAGCACGCTCACGTCGCCGGCCCGGGAGCGTCCGAAGCCGTGATCGTACCCGATCAGCAGCTCCTTCATCCGGAACCTCCCGCGCAGCACCAGCTCCACGAACTCTTCCGCCGAATAGTCCGCGAGCTGGCGCGTGAACGGCAGGACTGCCACATAGTCGAGCCCGGTCTCGGCCAGGATCTCGATCTTCTCCTCGCGACTCGTGAGCAGCGGCGGCGCCGCCGCGGGATTCACGACTTCGAGCGGATGCGGATCGAACGTGACCAGCAGACTCGGCAGTCCTGCGGCCGCGGCGCGATCGACCAGGCGCTGCACGACGTCACGATGGCCGCGGTGCATGCCGTCGAAGGTGCCCACGGTCACCACGGTGGCCGTGACTGTCGGCGGAAGTCCCGACTCGTGCGCGCGCATGTCAGGCCGGCGCAACGGTGACCTCGAGCCGCTTGAGCGGCGGCGGCGAAGCGCCGAGATCGTCGGCGGAAACCGCGTCGGCGACGTCGAACCTGCCGATTCTGGTGCGGCGCAGCGACGCCAGATGCGCCGCGCTCCCGGACGAGCGTCCGAGGTCCCGCGCCAACGCCCTGATGTACGTACCGCCACCGCACGTGATCGTCGCCGCGAGAGCACCGCCGGTGAACGCGCCGACGTCCCAGCGATGAACCATGACGGTCGCGGGTGCGAGCTCGAGCGCTTCCCCACTTCGCGCCGCGGCGTACGCCCGCTGCCCGGCGACTTTCTTCGCCGAGTACGCCGGCGGCACCTGCTGGATCTCGCCCGTCAGGGCGACGATCGCGGCCCGCACGTCGGGCTCGGTGGGTGGCGGCGCGGAGCGCGTGACTTCACCCGTCGCGTCATCGGTGTCGGTCTCCGTGCCGAACGCGATCACTGCGTCGTACACCTTGGGCTCAATGCCGAGAAAGGTGGCAAGCCGCGTCGCCCGGCCCAGCAGCACTATGAGCAGCCCGGTCGCGAACGGATCGAGCGTGCCGAGGTGTCCCACGCTCCGCTCGCCGTAAGCGCGGCGCACCCGGTCCACGACGTCGTGCGACGTGATGCCCGCCGGCTTGTCCACCAGCAGGAGCCCTTCAGGGCTGTCGCTCTTCATCGTCGGAGGTCTCCGCCGGGGCGTCGCCGCCCGCCGCGGAGGGATTCTCCCTGACCGGCGTCTCGTTCTTGATCTGCTCGAGCAGCGACTCGATCCGCGCGGCGTGGGCAACGCTCTCGTCCACCTTGAACGTGATCTGCGGAGTGTTGCGCAGCTGCAGCGTCTTGCCGATCTGCGAGCGCAGGTGACCCGCGACGCTGTTCAGGCCCTCGAACGTCGCCGCCTTCTCGGTCTCCGTGCCGAGCACGCTGACGAAGACCTTGGCGTGCCGGAGGTCGGACGTGATGTCCACGCCCGTCACCGTCACGAGTCCCATTATCCGAGGATCCTTCGCTCCGCCGCCCTCGGCGAGGAAGGTTGCGACTACTTCGCGGATCGCCTCGGAGACGCGGTCCGCGCGCCGTGTGTTACGCAGATGCGGCCGGCGTGAGCGTGCGCGCTACCTGTTCGGTCCGGTAGCACTCGATCACGTCGCCGACTTTGACATCCTGGAAGTTCTCGACCCCGATACCGCACTCGAAGCCGGAGCGGACCTCGCGCACATCGTCCTTGAGGTGCCGCAGCGAGCCGATGATCCCGTTGTACACTTCCGAGCCGTCGCGAATCACGCGCACGCGGCCCTGCCTGTTGATGATTCCGCTGCGAACGGAGCAGCCCGCGATGACGCCGATCTTCGGTACGCGGAACAGCTGCAGCACGTGGGCTTCGCCGTAAATGACTTCGCGCTCTTCCGGGCGGAGCAGTCCTTCCAGCGCGAGCCGCACGTCCTCGACGGCCTCGTAGATGATCTTGTACAGCTTGATGTCCACGCCTTCGCGCTCGGCAGCCGCGCGCGCGTTGTTGTCGGGCCGCACATGGAATCCGACGATGATCGCTCCTGCCGCGCGGGCGAGCAGGATGTCGCTCTCGTTGATCGTTCCGACGCCGCGGTGGATGACCTCGACCGAGACTTCCTCGTTGGA
>JBKJKB010000037.1:0-12711 GCA_046597675.1 Gemmatimonadaceae bacterium | reverse complement strand
GCTCGAACGAGCTCGCGATCCGCGGGACGATCAGCATGTCTCCAGGCGACTCTACCTGCCGCTCAGGGACGACACCGCCGTGAATTTCCGACGATTCGTCGGAGCGGAAGCTGAAAGCCGTTCCGCCGGCGCTGTTCATGACGCTCAGCATCGCCTCCGTGTAGAACGACGTGGGGGCGAGCCACGACAGTCTCATGCCCTGGCTGCGAAGCCCCTCGGGACCGAACATCCGGTTGAGGACCAGCGGCTGGTCGACAAACGCCCACGAGTGCGGATGCTGCGGGTTCTGTCGGCCGAACTCCGCGAAAAACTGTCCCAGCTTCAACTGCAGGTTTGCCGGGAGGGAGGTCGTCAGAAGAAAGGCCTCTTCCAGCTCGACGCCCGTCTCGCCACCCTCATCGAGCTTGAAGATGAAGGCCGCGAACCCTTTGAAGTAGGGGTCAACGGCTCCATCGAGTGTGAGCTCGGTGTTGGGAATGGTGAAGCCACGAACGCGAGGATCGTGATCGCCGAGCTGCAGTGAGCGGACATTGGGCTCTGTGGACCACCCTGCGTCAATAAGGGCGACGAAGCCGATGTTCATGTAGTTTGCACTTTGGGCCGTCACGGGAGGCGGCTGGACCGTATCCGGTGCCGCGGCTGAGGTATCAGCGGCATGCTGGGCCGAGAGTGGTGCGGCGCACAGCATCACGGCCACCGCGAGTGGCGTGGCCTTTGTCAAAAATCGCATTTTTGTGGTTCTCCTGAACTGAGCTTTTCACCGGGCGCGAAGTGCGCCGGCGCGTGTCAAGCCAGGAGGTTGGGGGGTGCGCGCGATTGCAAGCCGTGGCGCGAGATAGAGCGCCGAGTGATTTCACTGGCCGAGGCGGGCAGCGCGAGAGCGGGGTTGGCCACAATGGCTGGCGCGGCCGTGCTCTTCACAGCGCTCGTCGACAGGAGCCGGCAAACGATGCACTCGTCCACATGCGCAGAGCTGCATTGTTTGCTGGATGTGTCTTCCACATGGGCCGGAGTCCCAAGCCCGTTACCCGCCGTCAACGCGTCGGCAAGGCCCAGCGACGCCGGCAGCGCGAGCTGAGCTACGGCGAAAAGGCGTGTCAGGTTGCGGGGACGAAATGCCAGCAGGATCATTTCAGCGTAAAGATACTAATATCGGGTGTGCATGCGGCCATCCAGGCTTCACGGAAGGGAACACTCGGGCACTCCAATTCCACACCATGAAACACCATCGGCTTCCCATTGTTCGACCGGCACCTCTGGCGTCGCTCGTCGCGGGCGTGGCGCCATGAGGCGGCAGGTCGCCGCGGCTGTTGGATCGGCTTTTTGCCTGCTCGTCCTGAGCGGGTGCCGCGACGATTACAAGTTTTACGGCATCCCGCTGAACCCGATGGTGACTGCGCCGGCGGGAGCACTTACGCGCGGCGATGGGTCCCGGTTCGCGATCGGCTCGCAACAGGGCAAAGCGTCGCTGGTTTTCTTCGGCTATACGCACTGTCCGGATATTTGCCCGACGACTCTAGCGGACTGGAAGCGGGTGAAGTCCGCTCTGGGTGGGGAAGCGGCCAGGGTCAACTTCGTGTTCGTCACGATCGACCCGGAGGCCGACACGCCGGAGGTGATGAAGAGTTACATAGCGAAGTTCGACTCCTCATTCGTGGGGCTCTCAGGGGAGCCGGCGCAGATCGATTCGATTGCCAAGGCGTTCGGCGTGACGGCGTTTGCCGCCGGCACGCTCGAGTCCGGACACACGGCTATGGCGCACCCGAGCCGCGTCTACCTGGTGGACCCCGAGGGACGGATCCGGTTCGTGTATCCGCCGGGGCTGAAGCCGGAGGAGATCGCGGACGACGTGAAGCACGTGTTGTAGGGACTGGTCACTAGTCACTCGATAAAGCTTCGCAGCAGCTCCAACATCCTCCGGTCCGTCGCCTCCGGATCGTCCAACTTCGGCGTCTCGATCACCTTGGGAATCGAAGCCAGCCGGTCGTCGTTCATTATCCGGCGGAACGGGCCCGCACCGATCGCGCCCTCGCCGATCAGCTCGTGCCGGTCACGGCGTGATCCCAGCGGGACCTTCGAATCATTCAGGTGCATCATTCGGAGGCGCTCGCGCCCGACGACGTCGTCGAAGCGGGCCCAGACGCCGTCGTAATCATTAATGAGGTCGTACCCCGTGGCAAAAACGTGCGCGGTGTCGAAGCAGACTCCCACGCGGACACGCGCGGATTCGGGAATCGCCGCGATCAGCTCCGCCATGTCCTCGAAGGTCGAGCCGAGAACGGTCCCGCCACCCGCCGTGAGCTCGAGCAGGAGCATCGCTCGTCCGGGCGCGCGCTCCAGCGCGATGGCGATTGCCTCCGCGTTGCGCGCGATCCCACTCGCGCGCTCGTCCATGAAGTTCCCCGGGTGGGACACGAGGTAGTTCAGTCCAAGAACTTCAGTCCGCGTCAGCTCGCAGACGAAAGACTCGATCGACCGCGCGCGCAGCACCGGGTCTGGTGAGGCGAGGTTGATCAGGTAGCTGTCGTGCGCCGACGTCGCGACCACCTCGGTCTCGCCCATCGCCGCGACGAATGCCGCGCACTCTTCGTCCAGACACTCGCGCTCGGCCCAGCGGTTGGCCTGCTTGGTGAAGATCTGCATCGCGGTGGCAGCGATGGCTTTCGCGCGCGGTGGTGCCTGGGCCGTGCCGCCGGCTATCGAGGTGTGAGCGCCGAGCGGTGCAGGGTTAGCGGCGGCCACGCAACCAGGTCAGTGGATTTACGGCCGGGCCGCCGCGGCGGATCTCGAAGTGGAGATGCGGGGGAAACGCGGGGTCGGTAGCTCCGACCGTGCCGATGACCTGCCCCTTCGTCACGCGCGCTCCCTTCTGCACGTTCATGCGCCGCAGAGAGCCGTACACCGAATAGTCGCCGCCGCCGTGCTCGACGATGACCGTATTGCCGTACGTCCCCATCACGTCGGCGAGAGCCACAGTGCCGGACGACACCGACTTCACCGGCGTACCGTCCGCTGCGGCGATGCCGATTCCGTTCCAGCGCGTGGTGGTGTTGTTGGGGTTAACCACGCGCCCGAAGTTGTACAGGATATTGCCGTCCACCGGCCAGTCCAGCTGGCCAAGATCGCCCGTGCGGATGGTGCTCGGCGCGCGCGTGGCGCCGGTGCGCGCCGCGATCCGCCTGCGCTCCGCTTCGAACGACTCGATGACGTTGGTAAGGCGCGTGGCCGTCCGCGCGAGCTCGTCGATGCGTTGCCTGGTGCGGCGCGTATCCGCCTGCACGTTTCGTAGCGCCTGGCGCTCTCGCTCCTGCAATCCGGCGATGCGCTGTTCCTCGTCGGCCTTGTCCTGCATGTTCTGGCGCACGTCACCCTGCAGGCGCACCAGCTGCGCGCGGTTATCACGTATCCTGCGCTGCAGGTCGTCCACGCGGCGCACCAACGCGCGATCGCGCTGCGCGAGAAGGTGCAGGTACTTGTAGCGCGCGATCAGATCACCGAAGGAGTGCGCCGAGAGGAGGACCTCCGCGGTGTACAGCGGGCCGCGCTTGTAGATGTCCGCGACCCGTTTGCGGAGGATGGCGTGCTTGATGGACGCCTCGTCTTCCGCGCGCACGAGGTTGGTGGTGGTGGTCTGGACTTCCTCGGTGATCGCGACGAGCTGCCGGTCGAGCGACTGCACGATCCGGCGTGTCGCTTCGCGCTGGCGTGTGAGGAGCTGGACTTCGTCGGTGAGGTTGTGCGCGGTGCGCTGCAGTCCCGCCATTCGCCGCTGCAGCTCTTCCCGCTCGCGCCGCACGCGCTCGAGCTCGTCCCGCTGCGCCCTGAGCCGCGCGTCGGTCGTCTGCGGCTGTTGCTGGGCTTCGATCACGGTAGCGCCACCAACAAAAAACCAACAGCCAACAACCAGCAGCCAACCACGCTTCATCAGATTTCCTTCAGGTGCCGGCCTACCGAAAAGAGGCTGCCCAGAAGCCCGATCAGCGCGCCGGCGATGACGCCCAGCGCGGCCACTCGCGCGTCGAAGAACTCGGTCTGGATCATGTGACGGCTGATCGTCTCGCTCGCAAACCACGTCATGCCAAGAGCGAGCAGCCCGCCCAGCACTCCCTTCACGAATCCGTCAATCAGGAACGGCATGCGGACGAATCCGTCCGTCGCGCCCACGAGCCGCATGATCGCGATCTCGCGGCTGCGGGCGAGGACCGCGGTCCTTATGGTCGCGCCGATGATGATGACAGCCACGAGCGCGAACGCCGCGCCGAGCGCGAGCCCCGCGAACGTCGCTAGCGTACGCAGCCGGTATAGTTTCTCCACCCACTCCTGGCCGTAGCGCACGTCGTCCACGAACTCATAGGTGCCGGCACGCCCGGCGACGGCCTTCACAGTCGGCGGATCACGGAAGCCGGGGCGGAGCCGGATGTCCATGGAGCCCGGCAGGAACCCACTCTCGAACACGTCGCTGAACTCGCGCATCTCCTGCTTGGCCCGGACGAGCGCTTCTTCCGGGGTGACGTAGGTCACCTGCGACACTTCCGGAAACGATCCGATGTCGCCCATCGCGGTCGCGATCGCTTCGGGCGACGTGCCGTCGGCGACGAACGCGCGGATCTCGACCCGATCTTCGACGGTCTGCAGCGCGTTGCGGATGTTCAACGCCACCAGCGCGAACAATCCGAAAGCGAACAGAGAGAAAGCGATTGTGAGGATCCCGAGCGTACTCAGCAGAGGGGATTTCCGGAATCCCGTCAACGCCTCGCGTGTCGCGAGCCTCACGCGGTCTCTCCTGCGGGCTCGGCGGCGGGGCCTTCAGCGGAGTCGTACACGATGCGGCCGTGGTTGAGCTCGATGACGCGGTGGTCGGCGCGGCGCACCAGGTCCAGGTCGTGCGTGGCCATGAGGACGGCGGTGCCGGTGGCGTTGATGTCGCGCAGGAGCTGGAAGATTCCACGCGTGGCCCGGTCGTCCAGATTTCCCGTTGGCTCGTCCGCGATGAGGACGAACGGATCGTTCACCAGCGCGCGCGCGATCGCGACTCTCTGCTGCTCTCCACCGGAGAGCTCGCGCGGAAACAATGTGGCCTTCGACGCGAGCCCGACCTGAGCCAGCACGCGGTGCACTTTGGGCTGGATCGCCGCTTTCGGCGTGTCCGTGACCTCGAGCGCGAACGCGACATTGGCTTCGGCGGAGCGATCCTCCAGAAGGCGGAAGTCCTGGAACACGATCCCGAGCTTGCGGCGCAGCTTCGCGATCTCGCGGCGCGACGCTCCGCGCCCGCTCACGCCGCTGACCCGCACGTCACCGTGGCTGGGCTTTTCCTCCATGTACGCCAGCTTGAGGATCGTGGACTTGCCCGACCCACTCGGTCCCGTGAGAAACGCGAATTCGCCCTTCCGCACGTGGAACGTGATGTGGCTGAGCGCGATGCCGGTGCGTGGATATTCCTTGCCGACGCCCTGAAACCTGATCATTCAGGCAAGTGCCTGAGCGAGATCCGTGATCAGGTCTTCTACGTCCTCGACGCCGACGCTCAGTCGAATGAATCCGTCCGGGATCCCCATCGCTTCGCGCTCTTCCGGCGTCATGCGGGCGTGCGAGGAAAAACGCGGCTCGATCACCAGCGAGTCGACTCCGCCGAGGCTGGCCGCGTGCGTGAACAGCTTGAGCTTGCGGAGGAACGCGTCGGCCGCGGTCGCGCCGCCGGCCAGTTCGATCGCGAGCATTCCGCCGAATCCGGAGAGCGTGGCGCGCGCGACCTTGTGATCCGGATGGGATGCGAGACCGGGGTAGTGCACTTCGGCGATAGCACGCTGTGACTCGGCCCACTGGGCGATCTGCAGCGCGCTCTTATTCTGCTGGCGCACACGGACGCCCAGGGTCTTGAGGCCGCGCGAGAGCAGCCAGCACGCGAACGGATCCGGTGCCTGCCCCCAGTACTTCAGCTTGTCGCGAACCTCATCGACGAACGACGCGGAGCCCAGCACTACGCCGCCGAGCACGTCGTGGTGGCCGTTCAGGTATTTGGTGGTCGAATGGATGACCACGTCCGCACCGTGCTCCAGCGGCCGGAAGTTGATCGGGCTCGCGAACGTTGAGTCGATCACCAGCGCGATGCCCTGCGCATTCGTGAAACTCCGGATCGGCGAGAGGTCGATTACGCGGCAGGTGGGATTGACCGGCGTTTCGAGAAAAATCGCGCGGGTCTCAGGCCGCGTTTCCTTCCGCCACACGCGAGGGTCGGACGGATCCACCAGCGACACCTCGATGCCGAGGCCGCGCAGCTCGCTCGTGAACAGGTGGTGCGTTCCGCCGTAGATCCAGCGGCTGGCGAGGAGGTGGTCACCGGGGCGGAGCAGCGCCATCATCGCGCAGGCCGTGGCGCCCATGCCGCTCGACGTGACTACCGCGGCTTCGGCGCCGTCGAGCAGCGCCAGCGTTCGCTCGAGCGACTCGACGTTCGGGGTATTGCCGTACCTCGCGTACTTAAGCGAGTCCGTGCCGAACTCCTGAACGTAGTTGACCGACTGGACGAGTGGCTCGCCGACAGGGGAGTCGGCGAGGCGGCGCTTGGTGTCGCCGTGGATGGCGACCGTGGCGAGTCCTCGCGGCCGATCCGGCTCAGGTCCGGTCAGGCTCTGCTCCCGTTGGGCCGGGTGTCGAGATCAGGCTTGGACACGCGTACGTACTCCGAGATTGAAAGTCCGGCGACGTCTCGCACGAGTACGTCACCTTCCGCAATCGAGTCGTCGATCTGAAGCTCGGCCAGCTCGTGCCGGCGTGGGCCGAATACCCAAACGAGCTCTCCATCTTCCACCAGACGCAGCATTGCATCGGACGCGCGCATCCAGATTTTCGGGCCACGTTCCGGGTCGCCGCGACGCGTTGCGATGTAGCGCGCCACGCGGAGATCGCCCTCCCTGGTTCGCAGGTTGCGGATCGACGCAGGCGCCATCCGCCTCAGCATCACGATACTGGGCGCACCGCCACGTAGCCTTCGTCGGTTCGCATCAGCAACCGGCGCCGGCGTAGATCTTCGAGCAGGACACTCGCTTCGTCGCAGGGAATCCCGACCGCGGCCGCGATCTCGTCGGCCGGACCGCCACCGCAGTTGAACACCGCCTCCCACGCCTCGCGGCCGGCAGGATCGATGTCACCGAACAGGCGCACGCCGTCCGCGCCCCGGTCATAGACCAGCGCGAGTCCGTGTCTTTCGAGAACCGTCTCGATGGCATCCAGATGGGAGTCAGTCATTCCTCTGAACACGAAATACACGTCCTGGCGCTCAGGGTTCGCGATGCTGGAGAGCAGCAGCTTGGCTACGATCTCGTCGGCGCACGAGAAATCGAGCGCGCCAACGTGCGAAAAGTCGATGATCGTCAGCGCTTTCGGCCCGAGCTGGCCGAGCTGCAGCTCGATCTCGGTACGAACAGCCGCGCCTGTGGGGCGCGTCACCAGATTCGAGTAGAGCGCGCACACGCTGCGCTTGAGGACGGAGCTGAGGTCGATGTGGTTTACCACGCTACGCCACCCTCTGCGGGATCGTGATCTGGAGCTGCGCGCCGGGAAACGGAGCCAGGCCTTCCTCGCGCGCCGTCTCGTCAGGGTCCCAGTCGGGAACGCTCGCGACGATGCGCGCGGTACCGCTGCGCACCGAGAGCTTGCCGTCCCAATGACCGACGAACTTGCGCATCCCCGCGAACCCCTGGCCACGCCCCTTGTCCGGAAAGCGGCTGACGCCGTTGAGCACGGCATCCTCGAGCGCGATTGCGTCGTTCCACCGGTCGCGGAGGCGCCGGGCGGGCGAGCTCTCGAGCGACTGGCGAAAGCCGACTCCCGCGTCGCACACCGCGATGACGACGACACGCCTCCCATTCAGCCGCTGCTGCCACGTGTAAGTCTGTACCGCCACCCATCCGCCGCAGCCGGCGTGCTCGATGATGTTCTGGCACGCCTCGGAGAGCGCCATGGTGAAGCGCATGGTAGAGCTGGAATCCAGGTTCAGCTTGCCCATGAGAATCTCCTGTGCCTTCTTCTGGATTCGTTCCACTACGCCGTGCACGTCCCCACTCTGGACGATTGGAGTGATCTCGAGCAAAACGTCGGACTCGCGGTGCGGCGGCGAGCGCTGCGCCTTGGCGTGGAATTCGTACAGCTCTTCGGCGTGCTTGTAGAAGTTCGTGCGCGCCCAGTACGACCCGGTCGTCTCGGACTCCGGCGGATAGAACCCGGGCCGGTCCGGTCGCGACTGGGCGAGAGTCAGCAACGCGGTGAGCCCGTACGGTGACGCCCAGCGCGTGTGCCGCGCATCGACGATGATTTTTTCATCCGCAGGAAGGGGAGCCAGCTGATCGAGAACCTGCTCGAAACTCTTGTCATCCAGTGTAGGTGGGACATTGATCAGAGTTGTCACCGGACGCTGAGTTCCCCCCTCAAGTGATTCGCAAGGCCGGTCGCGCCCTTGTGATCGACATTTCTCGCTGCCGCAACCATCGCTCTCTCGATCGCTTCGATGAAATTTTCGCCGGCGAGAAGACGAGAGAAATATGTGGCACCCCACACATCCCCGCACCCCGTAGGATCGCCATTTTTTTCTCTGCTTGGCGTTGCGGAAATCTTCGCGGTTCGTATGGGCCCTCTGTGGGAAACCATCATCTCACGAAGCTTTGTGAGATCGGAGAGCCGCTCAAAGCCGGGCGCGGCGAAATAAATCACGCCGCGGCTTCCCGCCGTCATCGCCAGGAACTGCACTCCGGCCGAGAAAGCCGCAGCGGCGAGCGCCATCGGATCGGGAGCGAGTAACGCGGCCTCCTGCTCGTTGACCTGGAGAATGTCGAAGCACCGGTACCACTCGGCGGCATTCGGCAAAGGTTGCGGAATGCGCATCCCCTCCGGCCCCGTGGCCAGCAGCAGCGAATGCAGATCGCAGTAGATGGGGCCGCGAAAGTTCTGCCGGATCAGCTGCGCGGTCTCGAGGTCGAGCTCGAAGCCGCTGATGAGGTTGATGTAGAGCGCGTCCAGGTCCTTGAGCAGCGGTTTGAGACCGAGCCAGTGCCATTTGGGAACGCCGCCGGTGAGCTGCTCGCACCTTGCTTCCGCGGTTGAATACCGCAGAACGACCCGGTTGTTGGGGTGCGGCACTTCGATGGGCGCGGCGTCGGGCGCTATGCGCTGAAGGCGCGAAAGAAATTCTCTCGCTCGCGCGGCCATGTCATAGCCGACTTTTACGAGAGGTACGACCTCCCAGTCAGTCGGAAGCGCCGCGTCCAGCGCGCTGATGGCATAGGTGATCCCGCCCCATTCCTGCACGGGAGTGTCGCGCGGATCCCGGCCGTGGATCTCGTCCCAGACGAAGCTGCCGATGACCCCGACCCGCCGGGGGGCCATTAGACCTTCCCGAAAGTTTGCGCTTTGAAGGTGGCGACGGCGCCGACGACGCCCGCGGATATCGGGAGCATGCCGGGGACGATCTCGCACGCGTCCACCGCCGTCTTGAACGCGCGCCGCCGCACCTCGCTCCTGAGCGGCTCGAAGAGCGCGTCGCCCGCCTGGGTGACTCCGCCGGCTACGACCACGATGTCGGGATTGATGATGTTGATGAGCGTCGAGATCGCGGTTCCCAGAATCCGCGCTGTCTCACGGACGACTTCGATCGCGACGGGATCGTTCTGCTTGGCGGCCTCGTACACGATCTGGGCGGTGATGTTGGCAGGATCTCCGCCGGCGAGGTCGAGGATCGCCGAGCTTTCGCCATCCTCCAGAGCTTCGCGCGCGCGCTCGGCGATCGCTGGTCCGCTGGCGTAGGCCTCGACGCAGCCGTAATTGCCGCACTTGCAGCGGCGTCCGTTGGAATCGATGGTAGTGTGCCCGATCTCGCCCGCGGCGTCCGACGAGCCGTGATACAGTTGGCCGTCGAAAATGAGACCACCGCCTATTCCCGTGCCGATCGTGATCCCGACGACGTTGCGATGTCCCTTGGCGGCGCCGCACCACCACTCGCCGAGCGTGGCGCAGTTGGCGTCGTTGTCGAGCGTGGCGAGCATCCTGACGCGCGATCCGACTTCGTCGCGCAGCGGGAAATCGCGCCAACCGAGGTTGGGAGAGACGATGACCACTCCGCGCTCGCGGTCGAGCGGTCCGGGTGAGCCGATTCCCACGCCGAGAAAATCCTCCCTGATGGCACCGGTTTCCGCGATGACCTGAGCGATGACATCCTCGACCATGCCGACGATCCTGTCCACGACCGCGCCGGGGCCTTCTTCACCGCGCGTGGGGAGCGAGCGCATCGCCAGCTCGGAGCTGCCGTCTTCCGGCATGGCGCCGACCACGATGTTGGTGCCGCCGAGATCGACTCCGACGATGTAGCGCTCGCGTACAGTCATAGAAGGGAAGCTATCAGCCGATGGCTTGTTTCAAGCAAGAATGCGCTCCACGAGTGTCGCCACATCATCCGCGGGAAGGTCGCGCATGCACCGCCAATGGCCAAGCGGACACCGGCGGGGGCCGTGACGGTGGCAGGGGCGGCACGCGAGGGAGTCGCGGCCGGAGACGGCATTGCGCGATGCGAGCGGTCCGAAGCCGAATGCGGGAACCGTCGGGCCGAACACCGCTACCGTGGGCGTGTTCATGGCCGAAGCGAGATGGAGCGGCGCGGAATCGTTGGTGACGAGTGCCGCGGCCCGCCCGATCAGCTCGGCGGAACCGAGCAGAGACAGCATGCCGGTGGCATCGAGTACGTCGACGGCGGCATCGTTGCGGATGGAGCGCGCCGCGTCCTGCTCGGCTTCGCTGCCGACGATGGCGACGCGAAAGGTGCGTGAGAGGATTCGCGCGAGCTCGGCGAAGTAGGGCCAGCGCTTCGTGGCCCAGGTGCTGCCGGGGGCGAGAACTACCAGTGACTGGTGACTAGTGACTAGTGACTGGTCACTGCGCGCGTCCGCTGGCTGAGGGGAGTCTCGACCGAGTAGAGCGTCCACGGCATTCCGCTCCTTCTCGCCGGGGTAGAGCGCGGGGCGGGAGTTCGGCGGCGGTGCCGCGCCCGGCTCGTTCCACGTGGCGAGCGACCACAGGCGCTCGGCGTGATGCTTTTCCTCGCGGTAGGGGATGATCCTGGTATACAGCGCCCGGCCCGCCGAGGTGTTGAAGCCGACGTACTCCTTGGCCCCCACCAGGCGCGCGGCGATCGCACTGCGGACGGATCCCTGCGCGAGGTACGCCGCGTCGTAGCTCACGGGGTGCATCTTGCCTTCGTCGAACAGCTCGCGCATCGAGCGCGCCGCGCGCCAGAGCCCGACCGGCCCACGGTCCGCGCCGCGCTTGTCGTACAGGATCACGCGGCGAACAGCGGGGTTGTTCGCCAGCAGCGGGGCGGTGATCGGCGTGGTCAACACGTCCACCGGTCCTCGACGAGCCAGCTCCGCGATCAGGGGCGTGGTCAGCACCATGTCGCCGATGAAGCTCGTCTGCACGACCAGTGACGTCATCTAGTCGACTTGCAGCACCGCCAAAAAGGCTTCCTGCGGGATCTCGACCGATCCGACCTGCTTCATGCGCTTCTTTCCTTCCTTCTGCTTTTCGAGAAGCTTGCGCTTGCGCGTGATGTCACCGCCGTAGCATTTGGCGAGCACGTTCTTTCGCAGCGCTTTCACCTGGCTGCGCGCGATGACCTTCGTGCCGATCGTGGCCTGAATCACCACCTCGAACAGCTGCCGCGGAATCAGCTCCTTCAGCTTCTCCGCGATCTTGCGGCCCCACTCGTACGACTTGTCGCGGTGAATGATCACCGAGAACGCATCGACCGGATCGCCGTTGATCAGCATGTCGAGCTTCACGAGATCGCTGACGCGGTAGTCGAGCATGTCGTAATCGAGGCTGGCGTAGCCGCGGCTGATCGTCTTCAGGCGGTCGTAGAAATCGAGAATGATCTCCGCGAGCGGAAACTCCCAGTCGAACTCGACGCGCGCGTGGTCTATGTAGCTCATCGTGCCATAGACGCCGCGCCGCTCGGTGCCGAGCGTCATGATGGAGCCGATGTACTCGGCGGGCGCGACGATGCGCGCCTTGACGTACGGCTCCTCGATCCGGTCCACCGTGGAAAGCGGGGGCATGAGCGCCGGATTCTCGAGCAGGATCATCGAGCCGTCGCCGAGATGGACATGGTACTCGACGTTGGGAACGGTCGAAATCAGGTCAAGATCGAACTCGCGCTCCAGCCGCTCCTTGACGATGTCCATGTGCAGCAGGCCGAGGAACCCGCAGCGGAACCCGAAGCCGAGCGCGGTGGACGTCTCGGGCTCGAAGAAGAGCGAGCCGTCGTTGAGCTGCAGCTTGTCGAGCGCGTCGCGGAGCTGCTCGTATTGCTGCGTGTCGGTGGGGTACATCCCGGAGAACACCATCGAGCGCACTTCCTTGTAGCCGGGAAGCGCAGCAGCAGGATGCTCGGCGTCGAAGACCGTATCGCCGACGCGCGTCTCCTTCACGTGTCGCACGTTCGCCACGACGTAGCCGACCTCGCCCGGCCCCAGCTTGTCGGCCTTCACCTGATGGAGCTGGTAGTAGCCGACTTCCGCAACCTCGTACGTCTCCGTGCTGGCGCCGAAAGCGATCATCATCTTGGGGCGGATCACGCCGTCGACGACGCGGATGCTGGGAATGGCGCCGCGGTATTTGTCGTAATACGAGTCGAAGATCAGCGCGCGCAGCGGGCCGGCGGGGTTT
>JBKJKB010000330.1:0-2582 GCA_046597675.1 Gemmatimonadaceae bacterium | reverse complement strand
GCCAGACCTGCGACGAGCCGCTGGATCACCGTACCGCATTCGGCGAGGAGCCGGCCGGCGGTGATACCGAGAATCTCGAGCGGAATCTCGAGATCGCTGGTGTGAAGCTCGCCGGCGGTGTCGCGCCACGCGGCGTCACCAACAGCGCCACGCTCCGCCCACACACCCAGGTGCCGGATCGCACCGGCACCACCGCCGTCGGCCAGCGCGGTGCGCTGCCCTTCGACCGCCGCAGCCAGCGCGAGCGCCAGCAACTCGGAACTGGGTGCGCCGTACAACGTCACGATCTCGCGCGGAGGCCGCTCGGAATGCAGCGGCGAAGGCACCGAGTTGACGTGAGCGAGCACGGTCGAATGTTCCGCGTTCTCCTCTAACATTACGAGTACATCCATCCAGCCTCCTTTGATTGGGCGGGCAATAATACACCCGTGATCTACGTTCGTCGCATGAAAGTTTCTTCATGAACGAGCGAGACCCGCTCGTCTAGTTAGACGAGGCAGACTGCCAAACGGTAAGGAAGGCATTTCTTGTTCCGCGGGGGACTACCAGGAGTAGTAGTCCCTGGTGACTAGTGACTAGTCACAGCGGCGGGTTGGGGTCCACGCCACGGGTCGCGAAAATCCTCGCCACCGTCTCACCGATCTTGTTGTTCGGCGTGCTCGCCCCCGCCGTGAGCCCCACCCGCACTGGCCCGGCCGCCGCCAGCCAGCCGTAGCTCGCCGCCTCACCCTCGGGCGTGCGGTGCCGGATCGTGCCCGCCGCGGGATCGATGCAGTCGGCGTCCTCGATGTGGTACGTCGGCACCTTGAGCGCGCAGATCGCCGCGAGCGAGATCGTATTGCTGGAGTTGTAGCCGCCCACCACCACCATCGCGTCCAACGGCTCGCGCAACAGCTCGTCCACGGCGTCCTGCCTGTCCTGCGTCGCGCTACAGATCGTATCGAACGTCCGGAAATTCTCGGCCAGATAATCCGGGCCGTGCCGCCGGGCCAGCGCCTCTCCCACTCGCTGCCCAATGGCCAGCGACTCCCTGGCCAGCATCGTGGTCTGATTGGCTACTCCGATCCGCCGGAGGTCCCGCTCGGGATCGAACTCGGCGTCGAAAGCGTTCGGCAACCGCTCCCTCAGCTCAACCACGGAGATCTTCCCCTCGATGAAATCGCAGACGACATCGGCTTCGCTCATGTCGCGGACGACGATCGACCTGGCACCCGGGTGCTTGAGCGTCTGCGACGCCGTCGCGCGGGTCTCTTCGTGGTAGTACTTCCCATGGATAAGCGACGTCAATCCATCCCGCGCGTAGCTCTCCACCCGCTTCCATACGTTCAGCACCGAGCCGCACGTGGTATCCACGACGATGCACCCCAACGAACGCAGTGACTCGAAATCGCCGATCGTGACGCCGAAAGCCGGCAGTATGACGACATCATCGGGCTGAATGACGCTGAAGTCGAAGCCTTTGGGCCCCGGCAGCAGAAAGGTGACGCCCATCGCTCGCAGCTTGGCGTTGACGTGCGGGTTGTGGATGATCTCCCCGACCAGGTAGATGCGGCGATCCGGGAATTTGCGCCGCGACTGGTAGGCGTAGTCCACGGCGCGCTCGACGCCGTAGCAAAAGCCGAACTCCCGGGCCAGCCGGACGGTCGTGTCCCCGGCCGTAAGCGTGTACTCATTCGTACGCAACAGGTCCACGAGGTGGCCCGTATAGTCCGCGGCGAGCTCTTCTTCGACCTCCGCCTTGAGACCGAGCCCTTTCCGAAAGTACGTTACCTGTCCCCCCTCACCGGTCATACGATCCAATCTAGCGAGCCCCCTCCCGGGTCGCCCTCGGAAGAGCCTCTTTCTCCCGACCCGGCCGACGCGGATTTACCGCCTCTTCAGAAGCCGCCTGCCATCAAGAAGGGCGACACGATCGGCGTTGTCGCGCCGTCGTACGCGCCGCGCCCGGGCTGGCTGCTCCGCGGCGTGAAAGCGCTGGAGCACGTCGGCTTCAACGTCATTCTCGACACCGAGATCGAGCAGATGCGGCGGTTCGAGCGGCGCGAGGACGAGCGGCGCGCCGAGAACTTCATGGGGATGTGGATCGACCCGCGGGTGAAAGCCGTGATCGGCGGGACCGGCGGCTACGGCGCGACGCGGATGATTCCGTATCTCGAGCCCGAGGTGTTCCGCCGGAATCCCAAGCCGTTCGTGGGCTACTCGGACATCACCGCGCTGCACATCTGGCTGATGCGCCGCTCGGGGATTCGCGTGTTCCATGGTCCGACTGTCGACGATCTCATTCCGAGCATGCGCGATCCGACGATGATCTCGCTGCTGAGCGCGCTGATGACGCCGCGCCCGACGACGAAGATCGGACGCGGGATCGCGCGGACGAGCAGGCCCGGGCGCGCGGTCGGCCGGCTGACCGGCGGGAATCTTTCATTGGTGCAGCAGACGATCGGGACGCCGTACGAGATCGATACGCGCGGAGCGATTCTGTTTCTCGAGGAGACGACGGAGCCCATGTCGGTCGCGGACGAGCGGCTGGTGCATCTGCGCGCCGCGGGACTGCTGAAGAACATCCGCGGGATCGTGTTCGG
>JBKJKB010000199.1:0-5100 GCA_046597675.1 Gemmatimonadaceae bacterium | reverse complement strand
GGCTTCCTGAACCGTGAGGCGCTTTCCTGGGACTTGCTGAACCCCTGCGCGTACAGCCGCTGGTGCAACGCGGCGCCGAGCACGATGAGCCCCGCGGTCGTCGACCACAACATGAAGAAAGGCAGGTAGTCCGGCTCGTACGTGAGCCAGCTCATCATCCCCGCCTGCGCCCACTCGCTCGGCAACACCGGCGACGCCGGCGTACGCAACAGAGCGATGAAATCCACCAGCGAGCGGAACGACTCGGGGCGCGCGAGCTGCTCCGGCCGGATCAATCTGACGAGCAGCGCGATCGCGGCCGCCGACAGAACGGTGACCAGCCCGAGAATGTCGCGCGTACGCCGCGCGGGGAAAATGTTCACCAGCAGGAGCGTGATCGCGCTGCCGATGACGGCCGGAATGAGCAGCAGCGGAATGAATACGCCGAGCGCGACGAGCGGGAACCACCACCCGCCTTCGTAGATGAGGCCGTACGCGGTGAACACCGGCAGGGCCATCAGCACCACCATCCAGCTCGAGTTCACCGCGGTCTCGAGCAGCTTCGCGCCGTACAGCTTCAGCCAATCCACCGGCGCGGAGACGAGCAGGTCGAGATCCCGCGCGAGGAAGAAGCTCGACAGCGCTGTCACGATGTTCGACAGCAGCAGCAATGAGAAGAAGCTGAGCAGCATTAGGCCCAGCAGCTTTCCGGCGAGGAGCGCTCCTATCTCGGGGATGCCCCGGAAGTATCGCAGTACCCGAAACAGAACTCCGAAGACGAACAGCCAGAAGAACCCGCTGGCGATCGCGAAAAAAAGCCAGCGTGTCGCGCGGCCGCGTCCAGAGGAGGTGGAGCGGGCTCGCGCCGTCCACCACTTCGGAAGGAGCAGATGGAACAGCTCACGCATCGAGTACCTGCCTGAGATGACGCTGGGCTTCCTCGCCCGTGAGCTTGAGGAAGATCGACTCGAGCCGCTCGGTCCCGTCTTCCGATTGGCGTCTCAGCTCCGTCATCGTCCCCTCGGCGCGGATCTTCCCGCCCTGGATGATCGCGATCCTGTCGCACAGCGACTCGGCTACATCGAGCGTGTGCGTCGACATCATTATCGTATGGCCGCGGTTCACGTACTCACGGAACAGGTCCTTGAGTATTCGCGCCGCTTTCGGATCCAGCCCGATCATCGGCTCGTCCACGACGATGGCTTCGGGCCGGTGCACGAACGCGCTCGAGATGATGAGCTTCTGCCGCATGCCGTGGCTGTAGCTCTCGACGAGCTCGTCGCGCCAATCCTCGAGATCGAACAGCGCGAGCAGCTCGCGCGCCCGGTTGTCGACGTCCGGTCCCTGCTGGTCGTACAGCCCCGCGACAAATCGGAGAAACTCGGTTCCGGTGAGCTTTTCATATATGAAAGGGCGGTCAGGGATGTACCCGAGCTTGGCCTTGGCCAGCAGTGGATCCTTTACTACGTCCACACCGCCGATCAGCACGGTGCCGGCGGTTGGCCGCAGGATGCCCGCGATCATCCGCAGTGTCGTCGTTTTCCCCGCGCCGTTGGGACCGAGGAATCCGAAGATCTCTCCCCGGGTAACGGAGAGGTCGATCGAGTCGACCGCGGTAAACTTGCCGTAACGCTTCGTGAGGGAGCGGATTTGAATCATTTGCCGGAGCTGTTGGCTAAGGACGCGTGGCGCGCGCTGGTGTAACCGGTCGCGGGCGGCGCGCAGTGCGCCAATTTTCAAACGCTATCTCAAACGCGGTGCGGCGCAACACGAGCCCGCGCTCGTCCTCGGCTTCCACTATTCGACCGGCGATGTCTATCCAGAAGGTGGGTGGCAGTCCTTCACCAGTCACGCGCCAGGCGCGGACCGTGTCCCGCAGCGCGGGGACCCACACGCGGTCGCGGGTCTCGAAGCGGGCGCTGTCCACGACCACGAACAGCGACTCCGCGGCGATGAGCAGCGGAGTCTCGCGTGCGATGCGCGTCCGCGGATCGAGGATGCGCACGCGCATGCTCGCGCCGGTGCGCGGTTCCTGCGTGAGCATGAGCGGCAAGGCGGCCCATTGCGGCATGAAGACCGGGTCGCGCGCTTCGATCTCCTGCGTGCCCAGCATCTGCCCGCGCCGGTCGCCGGTCGCGCGGAGCAGCTCGTCGGACGCGCGGGTGATCAGTACCGTGACCGAGTCGCCGGGTGGCTGTACCAGAATCCGGATGTCGAGGAAGGAGAGCGCGCGGCTGAAGCTGGAGCGCACGCGGATTCTCACGTCGATCGTGGTATCGGCCGCCGGGAGCAGGCCCTCGATGTAGTCGGTCGTGACGATGCGTGTGGCTAGCGTGTCTATCTCCGACGACGCGGCGCCCACGATGGTGCCTTCATGCTCGATCGTGTAGTACAGGCTGCGCGGTTGAATGCGCAACGCGGCGATCGCGAGGACTTCGACCGGGTCGCGATTGATCCTGCGTGAGACCAGCAGCCCGACGGCGACCGCCCAGACGCCGAGCACCACCAGGGCGATCCCGCGCCGGTTCACACTATCGCCAGGCTGGTCTCGTCGCCGATCCAGGAAATGTATTTCTCCAGCCCGGCGTCCACGGCGAGGACGAGGAGCTCCGGGACTTTGTACGGGTGGAGGTCGCCGAACGCCTTCTCGAGAGCGGAGATCGTTCCGGATCGCGTCTTGAGGAGGATCACGACTTCGCGCTCGTCGGCGATCTTGCCTTCCCAGCGGTATAGCGATCTCGCGCCGGGCAGCAGGGTGCCGCATGCGATGCAGCGCTGGTCGAGGAGGCCCCGCACGAGCTTCAGCCCTTCTTCTTCGGTCGCGACAGTAGTGAGGACCACCACCGCATCAGTGTGCGCCATCGTTCAAGGATCCCGGCGTTGAAGACCGCCTAATCTAGTAAACGGGTAGCCGTCGGGCTCCGTTTTTCCCAGGTCCCTCGGTTGAATCGCCAGCGGTAAACGGCGATCTTACAAGGCTATGGCCGAGGAATTTTTAGTTGTAAGAGGCGCGCGGGAGCACAACCTCCGCAACATCGACGTAACCATCCCCCGCGACAAGCTGACCGTCATCACCGGCCTGTCGGGCTCCGGGAAATCCTCGCTCGCCTTCGACACGATCTACGCCGAAGGCCAGCGCCGCTACGTCGAATCCCTCTCGGCGTACGCGCGTCAGTTCCTGGGGTTGATGGAAAAGCCGGACGTCGATTCCATCGAAGGGCTGTCGCCAGCGATATCGATCGAGCAGAAGACAGCCGGCCACAATCCGCGCTCGACCGTGGGAACGGTCACCGAGATCTACGATTACCTTCGGCTGCTGTACGCGCGCGCCGGCACGCCGCACTGTCCCAATTGCGGCAACGAAGTCGGCCGGCAGAACGCCAGCCAGATCGCCGACACGATTCTCACGTGGCCCGACGGCACGCGTATCGAGCTGCTCGCGCCCCTCGTGCGCCAGAGGAAGGGAGAGTTCAAGGATCTGTTCGAGGCCGCGCGGAAGCAGGGGTTCGTGCGCGCGTACGTGGACGGCAAACCCGCGGAGCTCGCGGACCCGCCCAAGCTTAGCAAGAAGCTCAACCACACTATCTCCGTAATCGTCGACCGGCTGGTAGTGCGGGCCGACGACCGCGGCCGCCTGACCGATTCGCTCGAGACCGCGCTCAAGACAGCGGAAGGAATCGTAGAAGTGATTCTCGTGGACGAGACAGCGGCGAAGAAATCGCGGATGTTTTCCGAGCGGTACGGCTGCCCGGACTGCGGCATCTCGCTCCCCGAGCTGGAGCCGCGGCACTTCTCGTTCAACTCGCCGTTCGGCGCCTGCACCGCGTGCGGTGGACTCGGCACGCGCCGTGAAGTCAGCGAAGAGCTGATACTTGGCGATCCCAGCATCAGCATCCTCGAGGGAGTGATTCTCCCGTGGGGAGAGCCGGACAGTTACCTGCGGCGCGTGATCCTTCCGCCACTCGCGAAGCAGCTCGGCTTCGATCTCAACTTGCCTTGGGGCAAGCTCTCGGACGACGTGCGGCGCGTGCTCCTGTACGGATCGAGCGCGTCGCACTCGGGCAAGCCAGCGCCGGAGAAGTGGGAAGGGATCGTCGCCAACATCCAGCGCCGGTACGACGACACCGAGTCGGATTCGGTGCGGCTGGAGCTGGAGGAGTACATGATGGTGCGGCCGTGCACCGTCTGCGGCGGGCGACGGCTCAAGCCGGAATCGCTCGCGGTCACTGTCGCAGGCAGGAACGTGGGCGAAGTCGTCGAGATGTCGGTGACGGACGCGCGCGCATTTTTCGCCGGCGTGCCGATTCGCGGGAACGGCAAGCGCGGCCTCGACGCCGACATTGCGGGCCCCATACTAAAGGAAGTGCGCGACCGGCTCCGTTTCCTCGAGGACGTCGGGCTCGACTACCTCACGCTTGGCAGAGCCGCCGAGAGTCTGTCGGGCGGGGAAGCGCAACGCATCCGGCTCGCGACGCAGATCGGCTCGCGTCTCGTCGGCGTGCTGTACATCCTGGACGAGCCGTCCATCGGCCTGCACCAGCGCGACAATGGCCGGCTGCTGGCGACGCTCAAGCATCTGCGCGATCTCGGCAACACCGTAATCGTCGTCGAGCATGACGAGGAGACGATGCGTGCCGCCGATCACATCATCGATCTCGGCCCGGGCGCGGGCAAGCACGGCGGCGAGGTGATCGCCGATGGAACGCTGGCCGATCTCATGGCGAATCCCGCGTCGCTCACCGGCAAGTATCTGCGCGGCGAGGAATCAGTGCCGATTCCCGCCGAGCGTCGGCCGATGGATCCAGCGAAAGTCCTTCGCATCGAGGGCGCGAAGGAGCACAACCTCAGGAATCTCGACGTCGAGATTCCGCTGGGTCTGTTCGTCGCGGTGACCGGCGTGTCGGGGTCGGGGAAGAGCACGCTGATCGAGGACATCCTGCACAACGCGCTGGCGCGGCACTTCTACAGGGCGCGCGTGATTCCCGGTGCGCACAAGGCGATCAAGGGGCTGCAGCATCTCGACAAGGTGATCGACATCGACCAGAGCCCCATCGGCCGGACGCCGCGCTCGAATCCCGCGACGTACACGGGGCTGTTCACTCCGATTCGTGAATTGTTCGC
>JBKJKB010000033.1:0-6014 GCA_046597675.1 Gemmatimonadaceae bacterium | reverse complement strand
CAGCCGGATTGATCGATGGCGGCTGCACGCTCATACGCCGCTGTTTCGCATCATGTGGGAGGCCAACTATGCGCATGGTCGGCGCCGAACAGCGGCGCAGGCAGTTGCCCGGTATTCCCGTCATTGGGTGATCGCTCCGAAGGCGCGCGGCGCCGGGTGGCCGGTTCGCGTACCGATCAGATTTGATCCGACTGATATGGCGTCGTTCACCGAAGTCTTCTACAGCGGCGCGTATCCGCGCGTGCTGGCATCGGCGACCACCTACGTCGACGCCGGGGCGAATACCGGAATGACGGCCTGCTTCTTCGCAACCCAATACCGGCTGAGGAGGATGCTTCTGATAGAGGCCAACCCTCTTCTCCATACTCGGTTGTGCTCGAATACCGCCTCGATACCGACCGACGTCCGGATCGAGTCGGCAGCAGTGGCGCCACAAGCGGGGAATGTTGCATTCGCTATCAGCACCAATCACCGGCACAGCAGGATAGCGCGGGAGGGGTCGACGACCGTGGTTCGCGGGACCACCCTTCGTCACCTGTTCGAAAAGCACGGGTTTGAGCACGTCGATATTCTCAAATTGGATATCGAGGGCGCGGAGCATCAAGTCCTTCGCGCAGATCCCGAGGTGTTATCGATCGTTCAGTGTCTGCTCGTCGAGTTGCACGGTGCGCGAGAGGATCGCGAATCGACGGCTCAGGTAATCGCGACCCAGGGGTTCGATGTCGCGCACGACAGGCAGGATGCGGTCGACATGCTCGTCGCCCTGCGCGCTGATTAGAACTGCATCGACGTTGCGAATTCTCTACGTCAGCCAGCGCGCCCATCCCTCGGTCGGCGGCATCGAGAATCTGCAGTGGGCGGTGGCGCGGAACCTTGCGCGTCGCCACGAGGTAACCATCTTGGCGGAACGCGTCGACGCGGGGCCCTACGGCCGCCTAGACGGCGTGCTGCGATCGCCTCCGCGGTTCGCGCCCATCTCAGCCGCCGGCGTGGCGATAAGGCAACTTCGGCTGACGCCGGGACAGCGACTGCTGAACGTGCCGCTGGCCTTGAATGCCAGTCCTGTGTTTCGTCGTCACGCCTACGGCTCGATGCGTCGTCGCACAGCCGCGTGGTATGGATGGGTCGCAAGCGCAGCGGGGCGACTCGCGCAGACCGTGGCACAGCACGATGTGGTGCATGTGTGGGGCGGGGACTACATGGCCGTTGCTGCCGTCCGCGCCGCACAGCGAACGAACCGCCCAGCGATCGTCACGCCCTTCGCGCATCCAGGGCAGTGGGGTGATGACCCGGGGTCGGCAATCGCGTATCGCGAGGCAGATGCGGTCGTCGGTCTGCTACACGCAGATGCAGATACCTACCGCCGGCTCGGCGTTGCGGATCGGTCGCTGTTCGTCGTCGGGGTGTGCGCCGCCGAACCGCCCGTCTCGGAGATCGATGTGAGGGCGCGCCACGATGTCCGCGGCCCAATCGCGCTCTTCCTCGGTGTGCGCCGGGCGTACAAGGGTTTTGACCGCTTTCTCGCTGCCGCGCCGCTGCTGGCGAAGCTCAACCCCGACGTGACGCTGGCCTGTGTCGGCCCTGGTGCTCCCGTGGATGTCGAGAACCAGCCGCTGCGCGTCATCGATCGCGGCCGTGTCAGCGACGACGAGCGCTCCGCCTGGCTACGAGCTGCCGACGTCCTGGTGCTTCCATCCGAAGGCGAGATCTTCCCCGTGTCGATCCTCGAGGCATTCAGCGTCGGAACACCCGTCATCACAAGCGACCTCGAGACGCTTGCCGAACTTGTGGCAACGTCGGGCGGGGGATGGACGACCCCGTGTGATCCAGCGAGCCTCGCGTCGACGCTCGCGACGGTACTCGCTGACCCAAGCGAGCGAAGCTCGCGCGGTCAGCGGGGCCATGCGTTCTGGCGGCGCGACCACACCGTCGACGCCGTCGTGCAGCGATACGAGCACCTGTACGACGAGATACGCAGCCGGCGAGAACGCGCGATGCAGCGATGACCGCGCAGCGTCGGGCACTCGTGCTCGGGGGCTCCGGCTTTCTCGGGACGCATCTCATCGCCGCGTTGTCGGCGGGCTCCTACGAGACCGTCAACCTGGCGCGAGCAGCTCCGTACGCCGGCAGCCCCGCCGAAGGTGCCCGCCTCGTCCTTTCCCCGGTGGGTATCGAAATCGTCCGTCACGTCATCAACGAGTCCGCGCCGGACATCGTTTTCCATCTTGCCGGATCCTCATTCGTACCTCCGTCCGTCGACGACCCCCATGGGGATCTCGATCGCAACGCCGGAACGCTGCTCCATACCCTCGAAGCAGTGCGACGGTCGGAGTGCTCGCCGCGCGTCGTCTACGTGTCATCCGCAGCCGTCTACGGACACGGCATCCGAATGCCGATGGCAGAGGATCACCCGCTGGAGCCTGTGTCGCCTTATGGTGTGGCGAAACTCGCTTCCGAACAGTACTGCGCACAATATGTCCGCTTGCACGGGCTGCGCACACTCTCGGCACGGCCGTTTTCGCTGTACGGCCCGTGGCAGCGCAAGCTGGTCGTGCATGACCTCGCACTGCGCGTGCTGGCCGGTGAGAACCCGCTGGTGATTGCTGCGCCCCCTGATGTGGTCCGCGATTTCGTGTTCGCACGCGACGCGGCGCACGCGCTGATCCGCCTTGGCGAAACTGCGCCTGCCGAGGGCGAGGCCTACAACCTCGCCTCCGGGGTCGGCACATCCCTGGCGGACCTCTCCTCAGCGATCACCGGCGCACTCGATCTTCCCGTCGAGGTGCGGTTCACGGGCACGCTACGCGCCGGCGACCCACGCCGGTGGATCGGAAGCACATCACGCGCCGCGGCGCTCGGAGCCATTTGCGACACGCCATTGGCCGACGGCGTCGCGGCCACCGTCGAGTGGCTGCGGCAGCCCTGAACACTGCCTACTGCGCTTGGGCACGCGCGTAGATCGCGTCCAAGCCGGCGATGTGGGCGTCGGCCGAGAACGCAGCGACCTGCTGCCACGCCGCCCGTCCCATCCGCACGAGCGCTTCATCGTCATCGAGCATCTGATCCAGCGTCCGGGCGAGTCCAGCGACGTCAGATGGAGCAACCAGCCTCCCCACCTCGCCGTCCGCAAGCCACTCGGGGATCCCGCCGATGGCGCTCCCAAGAGTCGGGCGGCCGAGGCTCATCGCCTCGAGACCGACGATCCCGAACGGCTCAGGCCACGTTGACGGAACGGCAACCACGTCCGAACTCGCCATGACGGCGCGGATCCGCTCCTCATCGAGCCATCCGTGGAAGCGCACACGGTCGGCAACCCCTAGTCGTCGGGCAAGCCTCTCCAGTTCGGCGCGGAAATAGCCGTCTCCGACGATATCGAGTCGTCGGACCGAATGGGCTCGGGCCACCGCAGCCAGGAGTACGTCGACGCCCTTGAGCTTCGTCAGCCTTCCGGCAAAGCACACGGCCCGCTGGCGGGGTATCACGATGGGGGCGACCTCCCTCTGAACGAAGTACCTCAACACATGACAACGCTCGGGCGGCAGGCCGTTGCGCAGTCCGACCGAGCGCGCATATTCGCTATAGAAGATCGTTTCTCGATCCTCTGGGGCGCCATCAAGCGTGGAGCTGACTTCGCGCCATCGACCAAGCGCAGGTAGGGGATTTAGACGCTCGACACAGTGTCGTAGGGCCACATGAGTCACACATGCCGGCCCGTGAGCGCGTGGACACGGTCGCCCGGCCAGAAGGTGCGTTCCAGACATACATGCAAATGACGCGTTATGCCACGACCTCACCACGGGTCGACGCGCGCGAAGTCGACGAAGCGCATTCTCTCCCAGAGCGTTGTCGTGCACGTGCACGATTGCCCCGTCGTCTTCCGCCAGCGCGCGTTCGATGTGCTCATCGTCGGAGCAACGTACAAATGCGACACTGGGGATGTCGACATGGCCTGCTGATCGATGAAGAACCGTGACTTCGCTACCCCAGGCGGCGAGGCCGGCGACGAGCTGTACAAGATGCACCTCTGCTCCGCCGTAGCGCTGGGCATGCGGGGCTACCATTAAGACGCGAAGCGGTGTCATCTCTGCGCGGCCGCCGCTCGTAGAACGGCTTCGAGCTTGTCGAGAACGACGTGCCAAGAGAACACGGTTTCCACGCGCTTTCGATTTTCCTGACCGAGCCTCGTGAGCAACGCTCGGTCGCCGAGCAACTCGATCATGGCCCCTGCCAAAGCCCCAACGTCATGTGGGCGGACGACCCGGCCTCCAGCATCTCCATTGATCAGAAACGGGGGACCGCCGTTGTTGGCAACGATCAGTGCGCGACCCGCTGACATCGCTTCGAGCACCGTCATTCCATAGGGCTCGCCGTCCGACGGCGCCGCCACCATCGCACAGCGCTCCAAGAGCGACGGTACGAGGGCGTGGTCCACTGCGCCGAGAAACGTCACAGCGTCCTCCAAGCCGAGGTCCGAAGCACGCTGAAGCAGGACCGTTCGCAGAGGTCCCTCGCCGGCGATCAGCAGTTGTGCTCGGGGGTGGGCACGCAGTACGGCTGGGAACGCTTCGATTAGGTCGTGCACGCCCTTCGCCGCGCTCAGCCTGCCGACGAACGCAACGACTGGGTCGGCTGACGGCGACGATGCCGGAAACCCGATGTGGTCGACGGCGAAGGGAACAACGACGCTTTGGCGCGGGCGAACGGGAAGCACGTCGACAGCGTGCGGAACGGCGAGCATGGCGTGTGCTCGGCGAACGGAACGTCGATGGCGTTGCTGTAGCTGCGGTCTGACCATCGCCCGCAGAACGTCTCCGGCTCGCAATGGCGACCGCGACGCGTCCGGCCAGAACAGGGCGATCGGCCCGATCACAAGCGGTAGCCTGCGAGGCAGCCACTCACACATGTTCTCGCTACCTTGCGGAAATAGCCACCAAGCCAGGTCGTACGCGCTCGCGCCACCGGATGCGTGCAACGCACGCCGAATGAAGGCTGCGTAGCGAAGAGGCTCGAGCGACTCCAGACGACTCGCGAGAATCGGATGGAACAATCGATACGTCGGCTGCACGCGAAACGTCGATCGCTTGGCACACGCCGTCACCGAGTGGCCCCGCTCGGTCAGCCCGCGGAGCACACCGTCGGCGATGAGTCCTTCGCCGTTCGGAAGATGATCCGTCAGATGCTCAGCGGCCGAGGCGACGAAGATACGCACTACATCTGGCTGGGGATATATGTGAAGGCGACGTTCGCGCGTTGCCCGACCACGCGCGCTGGGTTGCCGGCTACCACGGTGAACGAATCTACGCTTCGTGCGACGACGGATCCACTACCAACCACGGCGCCCATGCCCATTTCCACCCCCGGCAGCACGATAATGCGATACGGCAACCATGCGTAGTCGCCGATCGTGATCGGCCTGATGTCACCGGCAAAATCACGGCTGTGGATGTCATGCCCAGCGCTCAGCAAACTCACGTCATCGTTCAGGAGGCATCGCTTTCCGATGGATACCGCTCCCCACGCGTCAATCCAGATACGGCCGGCCAGGGACGACCCGTCTCCAATCGATACGTTGTTTGGGAAGCGCATCCTCACGCCCGGCCCGATGCGTACGTCACCCTCGATGCGACACCCAAGCCGCCGCCATGCGGACACCCGCCCGCCGGCACCGAGCATCTTGCGGAAAAAGAAGCAGTGCATGGCTCGCGGCAGGACGCCGAGGGCGCCTGTGATTCGGACCACGACTTCAGATGCATGGCGGCTCATCAGGGGTTTCAATCCGGCGACGGATCATAGATAGGTGCGCGCAGACCCCGCGCAACCCGCCGGAGTCGGCGGTTGCCCCGGCTGTCGAAGGTCCGCGGGACTCGTCTAGCCTCGATTCGCCGATAGTGCGGCTCGCGGTTGGCGGCTGGTCGGCCTGAACGTCCGCCTGAGCAGGGAGAGTTGTGGTTGCGAGCCCAAATTCTCCCGCTCAGGAGGCGCACCTTGAAGGTGATCGGACGATCAGGAAGTTG
>JBKJKB010000368.1:0-4854 GCA_046597675.1 Gemmatimonadaceae bacterium | reverse complement strand
CGAATTCGCTCAGCGCCCTCCGCTTGTTGTCGTACCTCGGCTTGGACCACGGGTCGATTGCACCCGCCTTGAGCGTACGGTCATGGTACGGGACGATCAGCGATTGGTCGTACTCGAGGATCGCGCCGAAGCCGTTGCACCTGGGGCACGCGCCGCGCGGGCTGTTGAAGGAGAACAGCTGCGGCGTGGGCGGCTGCATTCTCGTTCCGTCGTTGGCGCATTGGAAGTTGTCGGTGAAGCGCAGCTCCGTCACCATCCCGGGCGCGAGCGGGGTCTGTACGGGCTCCGCAAACAGCGCGAAGCATTCGCCATCTCCCTCCGCGAAAGCCGCCGATACTGCTTCGGCCAGACGCGTCGACGAATCGCTGCCGAGCACCAGGCGGTCGACGACCACGAGCAGATCGCCGGCGTTCCGTAGCGACAAACCCTGCGCTTCGATGTCATCCAGGTGCATGACCGTGCCCGCGGCGCGCACCCGGAGGAACCCGGCGGCTCGGAGATTCTCCAGGATCACCGCGTCAGTGAGCTTGTCCGAGATATGGAGCGGAAATGCGATGTGCGCGCGCGTCCCCTCGGGCAGATCGAGTAGCGCGTCCGCGACTGACTGGGGGGTGTCAGGGCGCATCTCGCGGCCGCACCTGGGGCAGAACGCTCTTCCAACCCTCGCCCAGAGCAGGCGCAGATAGTCGTACACCTCGGTCGCCGTCCCTACTGTGGAGCGCGACGTCTTGGTGGGGTTCTTCTGCTCGATCGCGACCGCCGGAGAGAGCCCTTCGATCGAATCGACGAGGGGCTTCTCCATGCGCTCGAGGAACTGCCGCGCGTACGCGGACAGCGATTCCACGTACCGGCGCTGCCCCTCGGCGTAGATGGTGTCGAACGCGAGCGACGACTTGCCTGACCCCGACGGGCCCGTGATCACCGTGAAGGTGCGGCGCGGGATCTCGACGTCGATGTTTTTGAGATTGTGCTGACGCGCGCCGCGCACCACGATGCTGTCCTTCACTCGGGCAAGTTAGCGGCCGCCCGAAGAAAAACCGAGAGGCCAGGCGAAACGGCCACGTAGAACCGCCAAGCTCTCAGCTTGGCAGTTCTATTTGGCGGTTAACCCGTCAGGGCACCCGCTTCCTTTTCGTCGTCATCCTGTAGACCCAGAGCAGCAGCAGTGCGCCGATGACGGCGAGGACCAGGCTCCAGAGCGAGAACCCGGAGAGATCGCGTCCGAGCAGCGTGTTACCCAGGAAGCCGCCGATGACTGCGCCAACGATTCCGATGAGCGCGGTCACGATGAAGCCACCGGGATCATCCCCGGGCATGAGAGTCTTCGCTATCGCGCCGGCTATGAGCCCTAGCACGATCCAGGCAAGGATGGACATGAAACCTCCGGTAAGTGTGTAGCCCGTTCCGACAGTGCGTTACGGTCGCGCGAAGTTGCAACCTGCGTACCACAGGCCGATCACGCTCGTGAAAGGTGGCTTTGACTTCGAGTCGCCGCTAGCATTCGGCCCGCATGACCGCGCCTGCAGACACCATCCACGATGAGGAAGTACTCGAAAGGAGCTACGACGCGTATCTCATGCGCCGGCTCCTGCGGTACGTCCGCCCGTATACCGCTCTGGTTGGTGGCGCTCTCCTCCTGCTGTGCCTCGAGGGCGTGCTCCAGCTGGTCGGTCCGTTCCTGACGCGGCAGGTGATCGACGTCGCCATCCCCGCGCGAGATACGGCGTTCCTGGCGCAGGCGACCGGGGCGTTCGTGCTCGCTCTGCTCGCGCAGTTTGCCTGCTCCTACGGCCAGACGTGGCTCACGAGCATGCTGGGGCAGCGGGTGATGCGCGATCTCCGGATGCAGATATTCACGCACCTGCAGCGGCTGTCGGTGTCGTTCTTCGACAGGAATCCCGCGGGTCGCCTTATCACGCGCGTCACCAGCGACGTGGAGACGCTGAACGAGCTGTTCACGGCGGGGGTC
Organism: Gemmatimonadaceae bacterium; assembly: GCA_046597675.1. Classification (GTDB taxonomy): domain Bacteria; phylum Gemmatimonadota; class Gemmatimonadetes; order Gemmatimonadales; family Gemmatimonadaceae; genus JACDCY01. Next base: position 2,885 of record JBKJKB010000368.1, on the reverse strand, counting down.
GTCGCGGGAATCGGCGATCTCTTCACCCTTGTAGCGATAGCGGTCGCGATGTGGATCGTGGACTGGCGGCTGGCCACGGCCGCGTTCGTGGTCATCCCGCTGGTGCTGATAGTCTCGCGCCTTTTTCGAAAGACGGTGCGCGATTCGTATCGCGATGTCCGGGTGCGGCTCGCGCGCATCAACTCGTTCCTGCAGGAGCGGATCAGCGGGATGCGCATCGTCCAGCTTTTCGGGCGCGAGGCGGACGAGCGCGGGCGTTTCGAGCAGTTGAATCGCGATCATCTCTCGGCGAACCTTCGATCGATCACCGCCTACGCGCTGTACTTCCCCGCGATCGAGCTGCTCACTTCGGTCGCGCTGGCGAGCCTGATCGTCGCTGGCGCCTCGCGGGTGGAGGCCGGCACGCTCACCATCGGTACCGTCGCCGCCTTTCTGCAACTGGTCCGCCGGTTCTTCGAGCCGGTGCAGGATCTGTCGGAGAAGTACAACATCATTCAGAGCGCCATGGCGTCATCGGAGCGCGTCTTCAAGCTGCTCGACACGCCGCCGACGGTGCCCGACAGGGCTACAGGCTCGATAGCCCGGGTGGGGCGGGCCGTGGAGGTCCGCTTCGAGGACGTGTGGTTCGCCTACGACGTCGCCCACACGGCGAGCGGGCGTGCCGAGGACCTGGGCGAGGCGGAGCCGGAGTGGGTCCTCAAGGGCGTCACTTTCACCGCGAGCCCGGGGAAGACCACCGCCCTCGTGGGGCACACCGGGGCGGGGAAGACGACCATCGTCAACCTGCTGATGCGGTTCTACGACCCGCAGCGGGGGCGGATCCTCCTCAATGGCGTGGACATAAGGGATCTCTCGCTGGCCGAGCTCCGCAGTGTCATGGGGTACGTCCAGCAGGAGATCTTCCTCTTCGCGGGGGACATAGCCACAAACATTCGCCTGGCGAATCCTCTGGACGAAGCCGCCGTAGTATCAGCAGCGCGCCAGGTGGGCGCGGACCCGATCGTTCGCCGCCTGCCCGGGGGATATGCCCACGTGCTCGGCGAGCGTGGTGCTTCCATCAGTGTCGGTGAAAGACAGCTCCTGTCGTTCGCGCGCGCAATCGCGGCAGATCCCCCCTTGCTCCTTCTGGATGAAGCCACGAGTGCCGTCGACAGCGAGATCGAGGGTGACATCCAACGCGCGCTTCGGGTGCTCCAGGCCGGCCGCACGACGATCGCCGTGGCGCACCGCCTGAGCACCATAGTCACTGCCGACGAAATTCTGGTCCTGCACCATGGCGAAGTGGTCGAGCGGGGTACTCACGGGACGCTGGTTCGCAAGGGTGGAACCTACGAAAGACTCTGGCGGCTTCAGCTCGGGGAAGGCGAGGCTCTCACTCCATCTGCGGGCAATCGCTTGCCGCCTATGGGGGCGGTCCGGTAGCTTGGGGAACTTTGCAACACGACCCGATGCGGACGACAACCCGAAAGGAGCAGAATTCCGGCGTGAGCAAGAAATAGTGGATCTCGCTGTCGGGATGGGCACTGACGTCGGGCGGATGCGATCCGACAACGAAGACAGTCTGTACGCGAACGCTAACCGCGAGCGCGGACTGTTCATCGTTGCCGATGGCATGGGCGGCCACGCCGCCGGCGAAGTCGCGAGCGCGATGGCCATCGACATCCTCTCGCAGGAGATCAGCATCGACGATCCCCTCGAGCGGGATTCGCCGGCCGATCGCATAACGGATGCGCTCCGGCGCGCCAACGACGCGATCTACACTCGGACGCTCACCGAGCTGGACAAGCAGGGGATGGGCACCACGGTGTCCGTGCTCTTCCTCGCCGGCGACCATTACGTCATCGGCCAGATCGGAGACTCCCGCATTTATCTGCTGCGCGAGGGCAAGCTACGGCAGCTGACCACCGATCACTCGTACGTCCAGGAGCAGGTCGACGCCGGGCTCCTCACGACCGAACAGGCCCGGGTCCACCCGTACAGCAACGTGATCACCCGCTGCCTCGGCGCGAGCGCGAGCGTCGAGCCCGACATCTACGAGGACGACGCGCGCGAGGGGGACGTATTTCTCCTGGCGAGCGATGGCTTGACGGGGATGGTCGAGGACTCGAGGATCGCGCAGCTCCTCCAGCAGAAGGCGTCGCCGTCGCGGGTAGTGAACTCTTTGATCGGCGAGGCCAACGCGCGCGGCGGCGTGGACAACATCACCGCCGTTGTCGTGCACCTCACAGGGCCAGGCTCACCCCGGGTGCCAACTACCGGCGTCCACACGGTTCCGACGGCCGTCTGAGGAACTTTGGACGAATCTTCTCGTCCTGAGTCGGTAGCCCAACTCGCCGAGGTCTATCTCGGTAACATCCTGTATGCGCTCGAGGCCACCGCGCTGTGGTTGGAAGAGCAGCAGCGGCCGGACGACGCCGCTTTCTACCGAGGTATCGCCAGGCAGCTCGCCGCCGCCCGCGGCCGGGACCGGGGCACCACCGCGTAGGGGAAACGGGCGGGTCCGGTTCCTGCTCGCTGGACAGAAAGCAAGTAGCTTTCTATGATGCGGATGGGGCTTTCGCTGAAGCGCGCGGACGCTCTGATCGTCCTTTCCCTGGAGAATCGATGGGTACGGCAACTCTGGCTGGTCCCGAGACTACGACCGACGTCTTTCCGATAAACGGGACGGACTACATCGAGTTCTGGGTCGGCAACGCCAAGCAGGCGAGCCTCTATTACAGGACGGCCTGGGGTTACAAGGTCGCCGCGTACCGCGGACCTGAAACCGGTGTTCGCGATCGTGTCAGCTACCTGCTCGAGCAGGGCAAGATCAGGTTGGTACTGACATCGGCGCTGGGCTCGAGCGGTCCGATCGCGGAGCACGTGCACAAGCACGGCGACGGCGT
>JBKJKB010000059.1:0-16616 GCA_046597675.1 Gemmatimonadaceae bacterium | reverse complement strand
TCGCATGCTTGACGATGCGGTCCTCGCCCGAGTGATACGCGATGACCGCGAGCACGCCGCCCGGGTTCAGGCGATCGCGCAGATCCGGAAGCCCGCTGGTCAGGCCCGTGAGCTCGTCGTTCACCGCGATGCGCACCGCCTGAAACAGGCGCGCGAAATCCGGCGCGCCGCTGCGCGGTCCCAGCACGGCGCGGATGGCGCCGACCAGATCATCGCTGATGGCAAAGGGACGCGTCGCGCGCCGCCGCGTGACCTCGCGCGCGAGACGGAACGCGCGCGGCTCGTCGCCGTATTCGCGGAAAATCCACGCCAGCTCCTGCTCGTCCATCGTGTTGAGCAGCGTCGCGGCATCGCTGACGGCGTCGGCTCCCATCCGCATGTCGAGGGGCGCGCCGTCGCGAAACGAGAAACCGCGCGACGCCGCGTCGATCTGGTGCGATGAGACACCGAGGTCGAGGAGAATTCCGTCGAAGCTCATGTCGCGCACTTCGGGAATGCCGGATATCGCGGCGTAATTGCCGACGTACGCCTTGAAGGTCGCATTGCGCTCCGAGGCGCGGAGGCGATCGCAGGCCGCCTCCACGGCGGCGGGATCGCGATCGAGTCCCACTACGCTGGCGCCCGATTCCAGCAGCGCCGCGCTGTGTCCGCCGCCGCCCAGCGTGCAATCGAGCACGAGCCGCGCGCCCGTAAGCATCTCGAGTACTTCGCCCACCAGTACAGGAGCGTGGTAGGCGGAATCCCAGCGGCCATCAGGCGGGTGAACTTCGGCGGTAAGCGCTGTTGGGGACATCCCTGGGACAGGAGACGGATCGTTGCGTCAATATAGCAACAGCCCGCCGTCGCTGGGCGACGGCGGGCTGAGTGTCATGCGTGGCGCTTTGAAGACTACCGGCAGTACTGCCTTACCATCTGCGCGACAGGCCTCTCGAACTGCGGCAGCGCTTCCATGAGCTGGCTGGTCGGCTCAGGAAACTCTTCGCGGCCGGCGGGCACGTTGGCGCGAGCAGTCGCGAACGACTGCTGAGCCAGGCGCGCGAGCTCGCAGCTCTTGGACTGCGAGGCCTCCGTAGTGGCCGACTGACCGATCGAGAACGCCGATGCTCCCAGAAGGAACTGGGCGGCGTTGCTCTGCGAGAGCCGGTTGGAAAGCTCGAGGAATCGTACCGCGCGCTGGAAGTCAGCGCGATTGCGGGAAGCGTTTCCTGCCCGGTACGCGTTGTTTCCCTGCTGCAGCGCGAGCTGCGCGATCAAGGCGGAGTTGTCCCCGCTCGGCGCGCGCACCAACACCGAGTAAACACTGTCCGGCTGGTTCGCGTCGCTGTAGATCGTTGCGAGAATCACGTACGGCTCAGCCGCACTTGGATCCACGGCCAGCGCGCGCTGCGCCGCCCGGACCGCCTCGGCCGTGTTTCCGGACTTGCGGTGTGCCTCGGCAAACGCGACCCACAAGCCGGCGTCGTTCGGGAACTTCGCCGTAGCCGTATTCAGAACGGTGACGGCTTCCGCGTTACGGCTGAGGCCGGAAAGCGCGCCCGCCAGACGAGCGTAGAAATTCGACGTGGCCTGCGACGTATCGGCGACGATCAGATCGCGGCCTACCGGGACGGCGCTCTCGAAATCACGCGCCGCCAGCAGAACGAGCCACGCCGTACGCAGCATGGACGGATCGCCCGAGCTGCGGCTCAACGCTTCCTTGATGATCGGCGCGGCCAGAGCAGCGCGACCGCTGGCCGCGAGCTCGTTGACGACCTGCTGCTGCAGCGTCAGGTCCGCCGGAGCGGCCGCGAGCAGACCCGTCAGGGTCTCCACGTACTTGTCTTCATTGCCCGCCGCCTTGTAGCCGAGCGCGGCCAGACGCAGCGCCTGAATGTTCCGCGGGTCGGTGGCCAGAACCTGCTCGACGAGCTGGAGCGTGGTCGCCGTGATTACCGAAGTGCTGTCCTTCGGCGTATCGCGGGTCACGTAGGCATTTGCCAGACAGACCCGGACCATGTTCGCGTCGGGGTGCTGGCGGAGACCCGTGTTGGCGAGCCGAATCGCTTCCTCGACGTTTCCGCTGCGGAGCGCGTTGTAGCAGCGCTCTTCGGGCTCGATCTGCCTGCGCGCCTGAAGGTACGAGCGGGAGACAGCCTGGGCGGCCTGATCGAGGCGTGCGGCCTCGGCCGCGGGCAGTGCCTGTGCCACCGTATTGTCGCGCGCCAGCACGAGGCGGGCGTCCACGCGATATCCGGCGGCCGTCCGCGTGACGGACCCGTCAATGTAGTCCTTCGCTCGAATGAGGCTGGCGAGGGCCTTGGCGTCGTTGGAACCGAGCGCTTCGGTCGTCGAGTAGCCCGACGCGCGGAGCGTGTTCTCGATGTCCGCCTTCGGGATTACCGTGAGGTCGCGCGCATTGGCGTCACGACCAAGCCGGGCACGCAGCACTTCGGCGAACTGGACTCCGATGCCGGGCTCGGTGCTCTGGAAAGTGGCGACCATGACGCGCGGCGGCGGCAGCGCACCGGGACGCTGCTGCGCCTGTACAGGCATCGCGGAGAGAACCAGCGCAGCTATCGTCAGCGCGGTTCCGGCGGCGCTCGAGAAAACGGGACGTGCCTTCAATGTTATAACCTCCAATACGGTGAACATCTGTACCCGCGTGGCCCGGCGGGGTTCCAGCCGGCTTTCACCCGGACATGCTGCCCCGGGAATGGGCGAAGAGGGACTCGAACCCCCGACATCCTGCGTGTAAGGCAGGCGCTCTAACCAACTGAGCTATTCGCCCGGATCCGCAACGCAATGCGCCGAGGAGCGGGAAAGCTTGCCGGGTGTAAAGCTCATTGCAAGCGGTGCGCCTAGATAACGATCGGCCTTCACCGCCGTTGTTGGCCACTGGTCTCCTCACGCGAGTTACTTCAGAATCGCGATCGGAACCAGCACGAGATATCCAAGCACCAGCAGGATCGGCGCGATCGTTTCTCCTCCGCGCCATAAGTCAGCGAAGCCGAGGAGAATCGCGGCCGCGGCCAGTCCCCACCACACCACGCGGCTCCCGGGAAGTCGGCTGACGCTGGTCGCGGTCGAAGTCTCTGGTTTGGGCATGGGCGTAAAATAGCTGGAAAAACCGGAAGAGTGAGGCGGTGACTAGTCACTAGTCACCAGTCACCGCAGTGCCGACTGGCGCCCGCGCCGATACGCTACCTGCGCTTCCGCATGCATCCCCGTGTGCAGCAGGACGTCGCCGAGATTGGCGTGCAGCTGCGGCAGGCTCGCGTTCGCTCTGATACCCTGCTCGGCGGCGACGCGGGCCTCGTCGTACCGGCCCCGCCTGCTGAGCACCACGGCGAGGTTGTTGTACAATGCCGCGCCGTGGGGATGCGTCTCGATCGCCTCCCTGAGAAGTCGCTCCGCGCGCTGGAGATCCCCCTCGAGCGCCGCGGCGAGCGCCGCGTGATGGTACCACACGGCCGGCGGACGCGCGTCGCCCCACAGCATGCGTGCGGCTTCCAGCTCCGCGTTGGCCAGCTTCGCGTCACGCGCCTGAATGGCGAGCGCGCCGGACCAGGTGAGCACGACCGGCTCACGTCGCTCCGTGCGCGCGAGGATCTCGTCGCACACGCGCCTCGCCTTGTCGGGCTGGCCCAGCTTCGCGAGCGAGTACGACAGATTGTGCAGCGGCGTGATGGCGTCGGGCGCGTAGCAGGTGGCGCGCTGAAACGCCGACGCAGCCGTCGCCCAATCGCGGCGCGAGATCGAGATCAGCCCGATGTAAAACGTGGCCGATGCGTCGTCCTCCTTGATATCCAGTACGCGCGTGAACTCGGTCATCGCCTCGTCGTACATGGCGGCGCGAAAGAAGGCCATGCCGAGGTTGCGGTGCTCGTCCACATCGGGGCCCTCGACCGGCTTCACCAGTGTCCCCGACCGCCCCACCTCGACCACGAACCCCGCGGTGATCAGTCCGTACAGCTCCTTGCCCACGACGAACTCGCCCAGTCCGGATTCCTCGATGAGCGCCGCGACGTCGCGGTGGCCGTCGATGAGCGGGAGCAGCGCCTGCTGGTCGGACGTGAGCTCCAGCCTGGTGCGGAGGAGCTCCTGTCGTTCCAGCGCGAACACGAGATCGAAGCTGTGAATCTTCTTCTCGACCACCGCCCATTCGTCGACGCGGCGGGCGCCTTCCAGCAGCACCGACTGCGGATCGATGGAGGCGACCGGCACGCCTTCCGGCGGGGGGATGTTGGGCTCGAAGTTGAACGCGCCGTCGTCCCAGGTGAACATGAGGTATACCGCTTCTTCCGCGGAGAGCTGACGATGCTCTATCTCCGCGTACGCGATCCTTCCGCCGTCGAAGTAAATGCGTCCCACCTGATCGCCCCGGTCGATCGTGAGGAGCCCGACCTTGTTGCCCATCGAGAGCAGCTGCAGGACGTCCGGCAGGCTCGCTTCGCGAAGGCTGCCGCGAATCGTCATCTAGCGCAGCTCCTCGATCACGTACGCGCTCAGCTCCGGCCACTCCACAATCGTTTTTGACTCGTCGAAAAACACCGGATCCGACTGCGAATTCTTTTTCGGGTTCAGCGCCTTCACCCGGTCCGTGACCGCACCCGCGAGCTCCGCTAGAAAGAAATCGAATTCTCCGGCGGTCGCGCCGTTGGTCGCGCCGTTGGTCGCGCCGTTGGTCGCGCCACCGCCCGCTTCGCCCTTATCACCCTTGCCGGCTGGCCTGGCCTTCACTGCGCGGCCCCATTACTCGCGTCGAGCCGCTGGAACACGAGCTGCGAAATCGCGCGCAGCGATTCGAACACTCCCGATCCATGGATCGCGTCGGCGGGAAACGAGGGTACGCCTCTGAAGTTGAGAATGTCGTCGAGGTCATCGACTGGCATTATCTCCGTGGCCGGAAGATCACGCTTGTTGTACTGCATCACGATCGGCAGCCTGCGCGCGTCGACGTCGTGCGTCGCGAGGTTGGCGTGCAGATCCTGCAGGCTCTCGATGTTGTCCTCCAGCTGCTTCGTCTGGCTGTCCGCGACGAACACAACCCCGTCCACTCCCTGCAGCACGAGACGCCGGGTGGCCTCGTAGAAAAGCTGCCCGGGCACGGTGTACAGCTGCAGGCGCGTCGAGAAGTCGGCGATCTTCCCGAGATCGATCGGCAGATAATCGAAAAAGAGGGTTCGGTCTGCCTCCGTGGCGAGCGACATCATCTTCCCCTTTCTGTCTTCAGGGAGCTCGCTGTAGACATGGAGAAGATTGCTCGTCTTCCCCGACCTGCCCGGGCCGCAGTACACGATTTTGCACGTGATCTCCCGCGCCGTGTAGTTAACGATGGGCATCCGGCATCCCTCGCAGGCAGGAACTGGTGCGGCCGGGGTCGCGACCGCGGTTGGTTGCTACACCAAGAATACAACCCGGAACGCGACCCGGCTCATTCACTTGCGTCGTAGAACCCCAGGTCGGCCAGTGGATCCATGGACTTGAGAAGCTCGGGGTCCTCCGCGACGGCCGCAAGCGACCGGTGCAACTCCGGCGGGAGCGGCGAGCGGAGGTCCAGCATCTCACCCGTTTCGGGGTGCGCGAACCGAAGCCACGCCGCGTGCAGGAAGTGACGCTTGGGGGGGAGAGCTGCCAGCTTCCGGCCGCCGCCTCCGCCGTAAACGTCGTCGCCCATGACCGGCTTTCCCACGGACGCGAGATGTACTCGAATCTGATGCGTGCGCCCCGTGTGCAGCTGCGCCCGGAGCAGATCACCGGAGTTGTACCGCGCGAGACGGACGAAATCAGTGCGCGCCGCGCGCCCCGCCGACACGATCGCCATGCGCTTGCGATCATTGGGATCGCGCGCGATCGGACGGTCGATCGTCAGCCGGTCGTTGTCGAGATGGCCCCAGACCATCGCCGCGTAGCGCCGGGTCACGCGCCTGTCGGCGATGGCGGCGCCGAGTATCCGCTGGGCTCGCTCGGTCTTCGCGACCACCAGCAGGCCGGACGTTTCCTTGTCCAGCCGGTGCACGATCCCGGCGCGATCCGCCACGCCGTCGGCGTCCCGGCCCTCGCGACCGAGCAGCGCGTTGACGAGCGTCCCGCTCCAGTTACCCGGCGCAGGATGGACCACCATTCCCGCGGGCTTGTCCACGACGAGCACGGAATCGTCCTCGTGCACTACGGAGAGGTCGATCTTCTCCGGCAGAATCTCCCGCGATTCCGGCGGCGGGATGACGACCTCGACGCGCTCGCCGGCAACCGGGTGATAGCTCGCTTTCTCCCGGCGTCCGGCGACCGTGACGTGACCGTTGGCGATCAGCGTCGCCGCGCCCGTGCGCGAGAGATCGAGCCGCCGGGCAACGAGGAGATCGAGGCGGGCTTCGGAGCCGTCCTCAGCCACGAACGTGTGGCGGGTCTCCAGGGCTATATCTCGTTCGCCTTGCTGCTGAGCTGCGTCGTGGCGACTCCCTCGGCCTTCTCCTCGCCCCACAGAACCCACGCCAGCATGAAAGCGCCCGTGCTTACGGCCATGTCCGCGACGTTGAACGTCCACCACCGCAGATCAGGTCCCAGTCCGACGTCGATGAAATCCACGACGCCGAGCGGCGAGCGCAGCCTGTCGATCAGGTTGCCGATCGCGCCGGAGCACACGAGCGCGAGCGCGAGCGTGCGCGGCCAGTCGTCCGCGCGCGTCGTGCGGTAGAGACGCGACAGAATGTAGAGCGCACCAATCGTGAGGATCGTAAAGATCCAGCGCGAGTACCCACCCAGGTGCAGACCGAAGGCAGCGCCGGGGTTGTACACCAGCGTGAACCGGAGATACTCGCCTATCACCTCACGGGGGATGCGCTGCGGCACCAGCGCATATACGGCGATCGCCTTCGTCACGACGTCGGTGAGCACGACGCCGACGATCACCGACCAGAACAGCGGGGCGTTACGTCTGTCGTTTTCCATCTTCTTCACGCTGCTTGCACTCGATGCAGAAGCGCGCGTGAGGCAGCGCGTCCAGACGGTCGTAGCCGATGTCGTTACCACAGTTGTGGCACTTTCCGAAGGTATCCGGCAACCGGTACAGGCGGCGCAGAGCTTCGTCGATGTGCCAGAGGAAACGTCCTTCCTGGCTTGCGAACAGAAACACCTTCTCGCGCTCCATCGCGTCGGTGCCCTGGTCCGCCATGTGGAACGAATAGGAGCTGAGGTCGCCGTCGGCGCCCTGCTCTGTAGGGCCGAAAGTTTCGTCGTAGTGCCCCAGCTCGCGAACAACGCGCTTTCGCTCTTCGAGCAGCCGCTTCTCGAAGTGGCCGAGCATCTTCTTGTTCATCGACTTGGGCTTCTTCTCACTGCTAGTGACTGTTGCCATTCTTCATCCTACCCTCGTCAAGGCGACATGTGCGGTGACCCCGTCGAGGTCGACCTCCCTAGCCGCGTTCCGTGAGGCGGTCCCGCCGATTGCGAGCTCCCGCGCCAGTACTTCCTCGGCGATCCATTCGCGATGGGCCTGTACCGCGGCCTCCAGCTCCGGATCCCCCCAAACCGCGACCGAAATGCGATCGCTTACAGCGAACCCAGCCTCCTTTCGCAATCGCTGTACCCTGCTGACCAGCTCACGTGCCAGACCTTCGGCACGAAGCTCGGGCGTTACCGACGCATCGATCGCGGCGAAATACTCGCCTTCCTCCCTCACAACCATCTCGCCCGACGCCCGCCGTATGATCGTTAGATCTTCGGCGTCCAGCGCGTGCGATTCCTCGCCCACAGAAATAAACAACGGCGAGCCGCGCTCAAAGTCCCGGAGCGCATCGCCGCCCAGCGCCGCGACTGCCTGCGCCGCGGCCGGCGTACTCTTGCCGAATTTCTTGCCCATCGAGCGAAAGTTCGGCTTGGCCTCGAGCCGCACCAGCGTGTCGGCCGAAGACACGAACTCCACCGACTTCACATTCAGCTCGGATTCCAGTAGCGGCACGAGCGGACGAACCGCCTCCGTCACTGCATCCGGCACCACGCAGACCATCCTTGCGAGAGGCTGCCGAACACGCACGCCGGCCTCTTCCCGCGCGGCGCGGCCAAGGGTCGCGAGCTTCCGCAGCGACTCCATTCCGCGCTCCAGAAAGATATCAACTGCGGCGGCCCCGGAACGTACATATGGCGACAAATGCACGGACTTGCCCGTCAGCTCGCGGTGGATCCAGTCCGACACGAACGGCGCGAACGGCGCGAGCAGCCGGCACGAGACCGCGAGCACCTCGTGGAGCGTCGCGAACGCAGCCCGGTTGTCTGGCGACTCGACGTCGTAGAAGCGGGGGCGGTTACGCCGGACGTACCAGTTCGAGACGTCGTCGGTCAAAAACTCCATCAACCCGCGCAACGCGAGCATGGACTCGTACCGCTCCAGCAACGCATCCGTCTCGCGCTCCACGGTCGCGAGCCGCGACAGTACCCACCGATCGCTCGGCGGCCGCTCCGCGGGCGCCGGATCCGAACCACCTGGCTGCCAGCCGAAGTTCGCGTACTCCGCGAAAATGCCCGAATACATGCTCTTCAGCGTGATGAGAAACCGGCCGGCGGTCTCCCTGATCGCCGACTCGTCGAAGTTCCGCGGCATCCACACCTGGCTCGCGGAGATGAGCGATATCCGGAGCGCATCGGCGCCGTGCACCGGGAGCAGATCGTCGGGGTTGACGATGTTGCCCAGGCGCTTCGACATCTTCTCGCCCTTCGCGTCGAGCAGCACTCCGTTCACGACGACCGAGCGGTACGGCGCGACGTCCACGCCCTCGTTCGTTGCGGCTTCGTGCTCGAGGAGATTGTTGGGGAGCGCGTCACCGAGCCCGGTGGCGATCGCGAGCAGCGAGTAAAACCAGCCGCGCGTCTGGTCCTGCCCCTCGGCGATGAAGTCGCCCGGGTAATAGCGGGCCACCATGTCGCGGTTCTCGAACGGATAGTGCCATTGCGCGAACGGCATCGAGCCGGAGTCGAACCACGCGTCTATGACCTCGGACACGCGCACCATCGTGCCGTCGCACGCGGCACACTTCCAGGTGTACTTGTCGATGTACGGCTTATGCGGGTCGAAGTCTTTCGGCAGGTCGCTGCCCCATCGCTTCGCGAGCTCGGCGTAGCCGCCCACCGCCTCCACGTGCTGCGGGTCGGCGTCGCAAACCCAGAGCGGGAGCGGCGTGCCCCAGTACCGGTCGCGCGAGATCGCCCAATCGACGTTGTTCACCAGCCACTCGCCAAACCGCCCTTCGCCGATCTCCGGCGGATGCCAGTCCACGCGCGCGTTGCGCGTGAGCATCGCGTCCTTGTACGAGCTCGTGCGGATGAACCACGACGTGCGCGCGTAGTACAGGAGCGGAGTGTCGCACCGCCAGCAGTGCGGATAGGAGTGCTCCAGCTTGCCGGCCTTCCACAACACGCCGCGCGAGCGCAGCTCGTCGATGATCGCCGCGTCCGCTTCCTTCACGAACACTCCGCCGACGACCGGCACTTCCGCGCTGAACTCTCCGCGCCCCGTTACCGGCTGCAGGAACGCGAGCCCGTGCCGCCGACCCGCAGCGTAGTCGTCCGCGCCGAATGCCGGCGCCATGTGCACTATGCCGCTACCGTCCTCCGCGCTCACGAATGACTCGGCGACGATGATCTCGTGCTCGCCGCCCGCTTCGTCGAACTTCACCCAGTCCAGAGGACGGCGGTATCTCGTTCCCGCGAGCGACGCGCCGTTGAACGCGGCGACGCTCTCCCACCTGTCCCGGTAGTCCCCGCCCAGCACGGCCGGGGCCCGCGCTTCCGCGAGGATGATCGTCTCGTTCGTTTTCCCGTCGCGCTTCCGCAGCTCCACGTAATCGATCGCAGGGCTCACCGCGAGCGCGACGTTGGACACGAGCGTCCACGGAGTCGTCGTCCACACGAGCAACCGCCGCCGCGGCGCGTCGCTTGTGTCGCTTGCCGCGCTTCCGTCGCCGACGATGTCGAGCGCGACGTATACGCTGGGATCGCTCACGTCCTTGTAGCCCTGCGCGACCTCATGGCTCGACAGCGACGTGCCGCACCGCGGACAGTACGGGAGGATCTTGTGCCCCAGATACAGCAGCCCGCGCTCGTGCAGCGTCTTCAGCGCCCACCACACGCTCTCGACGTAATCGTTGGTGTACGTCGCGTAGGCGTCGTCGTAGTCGAGCCAGTACGCGATCCGCTCGCTCATCCGCTCCCAGTCAGCGCGGTACTTGAAGACGCTGTCGCGGCACAGCTGGTTGAATTTCTCGACGCCGATTCGCTCGATGTCCTGCTTGCCACTGATGCCGAGCTGCTTCTCGACCTCGATCTCCACCGGCAGACCATGCGTGTCCCAGCCCGCCTTGCGCGCCACGTGGAAGCCGCGCATCGCGCGATGGCGGCAGAACAGATCCTTCATGGTCCGGGCGAACACGTGATGGATCCCCGGACGGCCGTTCGCGGTGGGCGGCCCCTCAAAGAAGACGAATTCCGGCCTTCCCTCATTCGCGGCGAGGGTCTGCTGAAACAACTTCTCCTCCGCCCAGAGCGCGAGCAGCTCCTGCTCGAGGTCGTCGGGCGAAAGGTCGGGCGGAAGTTGGCGGTACCGCAATGCCGGATCGCGTCCGACCGGAGCCGGACGCGCGTCAGCGCCAGCCTGGCTCACCCTTCTTCTGTGCCGGTCTTGCGGGACGCGGACCCGTGCGCGGGACCGTCGGCGGCGTCGATCTCGGACATCTGCCGCGAGATGAGCCCACGCATCTGCGCGATGAACGCGCGCTGCGATCTCGCCAGCGCCTCCATCTCGCCCTCGAGCTTCTTCAGCTCGGCCTTCCCCGCGTCAATCAGCTTGTCCGCTTCCTGCTGCGCCTCGCGCACGATCAGCTGCGCCTCGCGCTCGGCCTGCTCGCGCATGTCCGCGCGCAGCTGCTGCGCCGAGACCAGCGCGTCGTTCAACGCCTTATCGCGCTCGCGGAAAGAGCGGAGCTGCTCGTGAAAGCTTCTCGCCTTGGCGTCGAGATCCTGGTTGATTCGCGCGAGTCGCTCCATCTCTTCGGCGACCTGGTCGCGGAACTGGTCGACGCGCGCCGGATCGTAACCGCGGAACGCGCGGCCGAAGTCGTAGCGACGTACGTCGAGCGGCGTCAGATGGAAGGCTTCGTCAATCATTGCGTCTCCCTTGCTCCAAACAGAATGGTCCCGAGGCGCACCAAGGTAGCGCCTTCCTCGACCGCAATCTCGTAATCCTGCGACATCCCCATCGAAATCTCGCCGGCCGGATGACCGGCGGTAGCCAGCGCGTCGCGAGCGGCGCGCGCTCGGGAGAATGAAGCCCGCAGCTGTGCCTCGCCCGCCCCGAACGCCGCCATCGTCATCGTTCCCGTCACCCGCAGGCCTCTCATGCCCAGCAGCCGGTCCGCCAGCCGCGGAACGTCGCCGGCTCCGAACCCGCCCTTCGACGCCTCACCCGAAGCGTTCACCTGGACCAGCACGTCGAACATGCGGTTCAGCCGCAACGCTTCACGATCCAGCGCTTCGGCGAGCCTCTCGCTGTCGAGCGAATGTATCAAGGCGAACCGCGCCGCCTCCCGAACCTTGTTCCGCTGCAAGTGCCCGATCAGGTGCCATCGAAGCGAAGCATCTGCCTGCCCCATCTTGGCGATTGCTTCCTGCACGCGATTTTCGCCCACGTCTTCCACCCCGGCCTGCAATACCGCAGCAACCGCATCGACACCGTGCGTCTTCGTCACCGCTACGACCCTGACTGGTTGAGCCGCGCCGCCACGCTGCCTCGCCTCGTCGATCCGCTGCCGGATCTCAGCCAGCCGGCCGGCCAGTGCTTCGAACCCGGCCTGGTTACCGAGCCCGGCCTCGAGAGCGCCCGTAGAGCCGGAAAGTGGCATAGCACATCAAGTTAAGTGGTCCTTGCCTGCCCGTACAGTTGAATTTTCGACAGTCCGCAGTCGGCGCTGTGGAAAACCGGGGACGAGTTGACTATGCAGGCGATGCATGTAATCTTTCATCCGGATATACGGATGCTATCAGACTTCGCAATTCTCGATCGAATGACGGCGCTCGCCGACTCCACGCGGAGCCGGCTGTTGCTCATTCTGGAGCGGCATGAGTGCACCGTGACGGAACTGTGCTCCGTGATGCAGCTCCCGCAGTCCACCGTGAGCCGCCACCTCAAGGTGCTGTCCGACGAAGGCCTGGTCGGGTCCCGCCAGGAAGGCACGAGCCGCTATTATCGGATGTCGCGCGACCGTGTTGATCCCGGGGCACAGCGCCTCTGGCGGATCGTGCGGGAGCAGCTGTCCGCCACAGCGGCCGCCGATCAGGACTCGCATCGCCTGGAGTCGGTGCTGGCGCGCCGCCGCGAGCGCAGCAGCGAGTTCTTCTCCGGCGCGGCCGCGGAGTGGGACCGACTGCGCGGTGAGCTGTTCGGTCGTCGCTCCGACCTCGTGGGACTCATGGGTTTGGTAGACGACCGGTGGGTGGTCGGCGACCTCGGCTGTGGCACCGGCCAGCTCACTGAAGCTCTGTCACCATTCGTCGAGCGGGTCATCGCCGTGGATTCGTCGGAAGCGATGCTCGGCTCCGCCAAGAAGCGTCTGGCGGGCGTGCGGAACGTGCATCTCCGCCGCGGCGATCTGGAGAACCTTCCTGTTGCCGACGAATCGCTCGACGCCGCTCTGCTCTTCCTCGTGCTGCACTATTTGCCCGAGCCGCGGCTCGCGATTGCCGAAGCCGCGCGCGTCGTGCGCCCCGGTGGCCGCATCCTCGTAGTGGACATGATGCCGCACGATCACGCCGAGTACCGCCAGACGATGGGGCACGTGTGGCAAGGCTTCGGCGACGAGACAGTGATCGAATGGTTCGCCGCCGAGCAGCTCGAAGGCGCGCGCTACCACGCTTTGCCGGCGGACGCCGAAGCAAAAGGCCCCGCGCTGTTCTCCGCATCCGCCCGAGTTCCTGAAGCCGCTCCGCTGGCGGGTTATGCCGCGCGAATGACCGTGGCCGTGGAAGATGCGATACCCTTTCCGAAAACCGCATGAAAAAAACCAAGAGCGCTGTTGGCTATTGGCTATTGGCTATTGGCCAAACAGCCAGCAGTTCCGCTCTGTCGTTCCGCTTCAAGCCAACAGCCAATAGCCAATAGCGCTTTTTACTTTTACTAGGAATCCAATCGTGACCGCACTAGCCGAACCTACGACCTCTGTCGATTACAAAGTCCGTGATCTCTCCCTCGCCGAATTTGGCCGCAAGGAGATCCGCCTTGCCGAGCAGGAGATGCCCGGCCTGATGTCAATTCGCGACGAGTTTGCCGCGGCGCAGCCGCTCGCGGGCGCGCGCATCATGGGCTCGCTGCACATGACCGTGCAGACCGCCGTCCTCATCGAGACGCTCGACGCGCTTGGCGCTGACGTGCGTTGGGTATCGTGCAACATCTTCTCGACACAGGATCACGCGGCCGCGGCCGTCGTTGTCGGACCTAATGGCTCGCCGGCCGATCCGCAGGGCATCCCCGTGTTCGCCTGGAAGGGCGAGACGCTCGAGGAGTACTGGTGGTGCACGGAGCAGGCGCTGGCGTGGCCCGATGGCGACGGCCCGAATCTGATTCTCGACGACGGCGGCGACGCTACGCTGCTCGTTCACAAGGGCAACGAGTTCGAGCTCGCGGGCAAAGTGCCAGAATTCGATCCGATCAACGACCCCGAAGAGTACGGCGTGATTCTGGATCTCATTCGCGACCAGATCGCGAAGAATCCGGGGCGCTGGACTCGCACGGCCGCAGCCATTCGCGGCGTGTCCGAAGAGACGACCACGGGCGTCCATCGCCTGTACCAGATGATGGAAGCGGGCACGCTTCTCTTCCCCGCCATCAACGTCAACGACTCGGTCACCAAAAGCAAGTTCGACAACATCTACGGCTGCCGTCACTCCGTGATCGACGGGCTCAACCGCGCCAGCGACGTCATGATCAGCGGCAAAGTCGCGGTCGTGTTCGGCTACGGCGAAGTCGGTAAGGGGTGCGCGCAGGCGCTACGCGGCCAGGGCGCGCGCGTCGTCATCACGGAAATCGATCCCATCTGCGCGCTACAGGCCGCGATGGAAGGCTACCAGGTGACCACCCTCGAGGACGTGCTCGGCACCGCCGACATGTTCATCACGGCGACGGGCAACAAGGACGTGATCACGGTCGATCACATGTCGAAGATGAAGGACAAGGCGATCGTGGCGAACATTGGCCACTTCGACAACGAGATCGACATGGCCGGACTCAAGACGTTCAAGGGGATCCAGCGGATCAACATCAAGCCGCAGTACGACGAATGGGTGTTCCCCGACGGCCACAGCGTGATGATTCTGGCGGAAGGCCGCCTGATGAACCTCGGCTGCGCGACCGGCCACCCGAGCTTCGTGATGTCGGCGAGCTTCACCAACCAGGTGATGGCGCAGATGGAGCTGCACGCGAGCGCCGAGAAGTACGAGAAGAAGGTGTACACGCTGCCGAAAGCGCTGGACGAGAAAGTGGCGCGGCTGCACCTCGAGAAGCTCGGCGTAAAGCTCACGCAGATGACGGACGCGCAGGCGGCTTACCTCGGCGTGCCGATGAACGGACCGTACAAGCCGGATCATTACAGATACTAGTGATCATTGATCACCCTCTGAAGTGAAAAAGCCCCGCCGATTGGCGGGGCTTTTTTGCGTTAATCCACTGGTACGCTACCTCGTTCGTAGCAAAAGGGGTACCGACAGGCAAGCCCGCGGCAATGTACGAGCGGCGACACGGGGGGCCAGCGCTATTGATCGGCCGGCTGCGCGCGCGCGGCCGCAAACATCCGTGAGCGTCGCGCTCAGGCCGTGCCAGTCGCTCGTGATCGCCGCGCCTGACAGCGAATGCCTTCGCGCAAGCTCCTGCCGGTACCATGTCGCCGCGAGCAATGGAATCGTGACGACAGTCACGTCACGGCGGCGATTTTCGACTGTCTGCTCGTACCACAGGGGATAGGTATCGTTGTCTCCTGCGGCAAGCAGGATTCCGTCAGGTAGCACAGCGTCGAGCAGGACCCGGGCGCTGTCGCGCGCAACGAGCGCGTTCGGATCCGTACGACGATCCACCACGTGCCAGTTGAGCACGATGGGAGAAGCCGCGACCGCCATACTCGCTACGAGGATGATGGTTTTTGCTCCGCGGGATCGGGCGCGACTCGCGGCTGAACGCGCTGCATTGACCGCGCCGAATCCAGCCCAGAGCCCCCACACGAGGAACGAGGTCGCGAAAAAATAGTCCCGCTCTCTCGCTTCGCGCGCCGCCCCGGGCGGAAGGACGCCCTCGCCGAAAGACGGCCCGGCCTTCAGGTTGAGATACAGCACGACTCCAAGCGACGCGGTTGCAAACAACGTCACGACAGCGTGCCAGCTCCGGCGATCCAGGGTTCGATGAACGAAGCTGCCGTACAGCGCGAGCGCTGCGAAGATGACGGTGACCGAAGTGCGGCCCCACGACGGCGGGGGCGACGGGTGCAAGCCGAGCGCGAACTGCCAGTCGGCGTACTCGAACCAGTTGCCGAGCTGCAAATACAACGGCGCCTGCCGCGGCCATAGTCCCGGATTAGCGTACTGCTCGCGGCGCAGTACGTCGGCGAAAGCCGCCCACGTCTCGGGGTTGCCCTGGTTGATCGCCGGGTCGTGCTGTGCGCGAACGATCAGAAGGAGCACGACTGACGAGCCTAGGAGCACGAGAGCAGCGACGTGAGCGATGCGGACGGGACTGGGTCGGTAGCGCGACGGCGCGATGAGGAGCGCCGCGGCAGGTAGTGCGACGAGCGCCGCGAGGTGCAGCGAATACGCGAGACCGCATGCGTAAGCGCACAGCAGGATCCATTTCCACGATGCAGCCGGCTGCGCCGACCCGGCCCGGTCCGCGATCCACAGGATCAGCGCCGAGGCAAGCAGCGCAAGCGCGTACACCTCCGCTTCGTTGGCGTTGCGCCAGACGCTGGACGCGGCGCCGGCGCAGATGGCGGCCGCGAATCCCGCGATGGGCTGGCGGGTCCATCGCGCGAGCATCGCTCCCAGCACGCCGATGGCCGCCGCCGTTGCGACCGCGGAGAATAGATTGACGCGCACCGCGAAATCGAGCGGCCAGGTGAGCATCGTCCACACCTTTGCGGCCACCACGTACAACGCGGTCCCGGGCGGATGAGGGATCCCGAGCGAATGCACGGCGGCGATCAGTTCGCCCGAGTCCCACCAGGTCACTGAAGGCGCGAGAGTGGCCGAGTAGATCGCGAATAGCACCGCGAACGACGTCCAGCCTGCCGTACGGTGGTTAGTCATGAGTCATCAGATCAACGGCGCTGCCCGCTGCGCGCTACGTGCTTCGCGCTGCGCGCTCGCCGGTCTACGCATTACTCACGACTCACAAACGCCCCACGCCGCGTCCAGTGCCTGCCTGTGCGCCCGCACGTCATGCACCCGAAACATTCTCGCCCCGTGGGCCAGCGCCAGCACCGCCACGCCGACGCTCCCGAGGTCACGGTCAGCCGCGCCCACAACACCAGTCAGCTCCCCGATCATCCGCTTGCGCGACAGTCCCGCCATGACCGGGAATCCGAGTCCGCAGACCCGGTCCAGCTCCCGTAGGA
>JBKJKB010000220.1:0-4659 GCA_046597675.1 Gemmatimonadaceae bacterium | reverse complement strand
CGCGGCGAACGCGCCGCGACTGCCGGCTCTGGTCCCCACACGCGATGGAGCAGCGCGGCCGCCGCGAGAGATCGGGGCATTCCTACATACGGCGCGAGGAGGACCAGAGCCGGCAGTCGCGGCGCGTTCGCCGCGATGATGGCGGCAATCGCCCCGCCCATCGAGAGCCCGCCCAGACCAACGGTCCTGAAGGACGGGAGCATCGATTCGTATTCCGCGCGCGCGTACGAGATCCATTCGGCCGCACGGGAGCGATCGAACTCATCCACCGTTCGGCCATGTCCGGGAAGCAGCGGCACCCTGACGGTGAACCCCGCCGCGTGCAGCGCGACGGCAACGTACCTGAGCGTCTGAGGAGTATCGCCAAAGCCGTGCAGCAGGAGCACCGCGGAATCACTGCTTCCGCGAAGCTCTATCGGCTCTGCTCCAGCTATCAGGCCAGCGATGGCTGAAAGTGTCCGTTTTCCGACATTGTAAGAACCGGTTGACGACCCCGTACTCTTGCAATCGTCGCGCCCGTTCGACGTCACTCCTCCAGCTCGGTCAGAGCGTGACGGAGGGCGATGCGGAGCGCCTCCTCCCGGTCACCCGACGCCGGCAGCGCGTTCGAGATTTTCGAGAAGGTGGTCAGCATCTCGTCTTCGATGAATCCGCGGGCGGGCGCCGGCATCCCCAATCCAGCCAGCGATCTCAGCGCCACCGCACGAAGCAGATCCATCGTGGCCGGTGCCAGTCCCGCCAGGCTGCCTGGAACTGGAGGGGTGACCGCTGCTTCGCGCTTTCGCTTCGGCGCGGCGAACAGGGTGCTCACCGGCGCGAGCGACACGACGAACGATCCCTCGTTGTGCTCGTGCCATTCCGCTACGACACCGCGACGCCGGAGCGAGAACAGCAGCCGCTCGACCGCCGGCTTCACCACGGCCACGCCGCCGTCGCTGGACTTGCCGCGTCCGGTTATCACGAGCACATCGCCCTCCTGCGACATCTGCCGCTCGCGCAGCCATGACTCGGCGCGCGTCGTGGCCTCCGCGGCAGATGGCAGTGACGCGCGCAGGTTCAACGTGCGGCCCGGCCCGAAAGAGGCCTCATCCAGCGCCCGTAGTACCCCCGCCGGTCCGCGTCCCGCCGGAGCCCGGCTCCGCCGCGACATTGCGGCTGTTCCCGTTAGCGCAGCGCCGCGTTCAGCGTCACGCCATCGAGCCGCTCCAATGGTGTCACGCCGAGCGCCCGCGCGAGCGTGGGCGCCATGTCCACCACACGCACTGTCTGCTGGTGCATCCCCGCCCTGAACTGCGCACCGAAGAAGATGATCGGGACCCGCGCGTCGTAGTCGTGCGGCGAGCCGTGCGTCGCGTACAAACCCGCGCCCCAGTAGCTATACGGCGTGAGCGTGATTACCAGCGCGGCATCGTCATCGTTCGCGAACATGTGCAGCCAGCGCCGCGCGATGTGGTCCTGCACGGTATCCCGGCGCGCCAGCTCGCTCGGACGATCGACGCGCATTACGCCCGGGATCCGCGCGGTACTGTCGGCGAAAGCCGCAACCAGCGCGTCAACATTAACGGTGCCGAGCGCGGAGCGGTTGAGCGTCAGCGCACCGCTGCCGAACGCAATCGCCATCGTATCGCCGCCCGCTTCGAGGATCGTCTGCCGCGCTTGCACCATGACCGGACCGATGAACACGCGCGTCGCCTGAGGATTCTTGTTTTTTCCGCTGACATCAATGAAGGGAGCGATGCCGTGGTCCCCGGTCAGCGCGACAATGACGTTGCCGCGCCCGCGCATCGTGAACAGCGAGTCCAGAAAGCCGCCAAGCATGCGGTCGAGGCGCAGCATGTGATCATGAACTTCTCTCGAATCGGGCCCGAACGCGTGCCCTATACCGTCCATGCCGGAGAGCGAGATCGCCAGCATGTCCGTCCTCCCGCCGGCGCCCAGCTCCATGCGTCTTACTCCCTCGAGCGCGAATTGCAGCGTCACCTCATCGATCCACGGGTAGTTCGGGAGCAGATACGCGATCGCTTCGGGATCGTCCGGCGCCACGTGCGGGAACATGAAATCACGGCCGAGGTTTTCGATCGGTACGCTATCCGGCTCCGTGTACTCGCCGGCGCCGAGGAGAAGATCCCACGGCTTGCCGGCGTAACCATGGGGAATGCGCCGGGCGTTGAAATCGTCTACCCATCGCGGCAGCTCGGTGGCGTAGTAGCTGCTCGTCACGAAGGAGCCGGCGCCGGGAACGTTGCTTGTCGGCGCGTACCAGTACACGTGCGTCTTGCTTCTGCCGATGGGCAGGATCGCGCCTCGGTCCTTGCGGGAGACCGAGAGCACCCGCGTGGAAGGGTCGCGTGCGAGCATCCAGTCGGTCAGCGTGGTTCCCTTGAACCTGTGGGGAGATGCGCCGATGCCGGTCGCGCCTATTAGGGATGTACCGGGGTCGAAAACGCCCGCACTGTTGGAGGCAATCCCGGTGTGGACGGGAAACCGTCCCGACATCGTGCTCGCGTGGCCCGGCGCGGTTTCAGTGATCGCATGATCATGGTAGCCGTTCTGGAACACCGCACCTTCCCGATATAACAGTGCGAGTCCGCCATTGAGCTGATGCTTCCACCGGTCGTAGTAATCCGGCAGCAACTGGTCGACCGTAATGAACACGACCAGCGCGGGGCGCTCCGGAGCCGGCGACAGCTGCACGGCTGGCGCGCACCCACCCAGGGAAAGGGCAAAAACTGCGGCAAGAGATCCAAAGGTCATCGTCATGGCCTGGGTGAGAAGACAAGGGGACTTCCGAAGGCGCTTGTCACTGCGATGCGCCATCCGGCGGGAGTCTTGACGAATACGCGCTCCGATACGCCAGTGCTGACGGAGTCACCGTAGCGTACGTCGTATCGATAACTACCGTAGACGACGCCGGCAGCCAGTGGAACGACGGTGAGATCACGGGCCATGAGCGTGTCCGGCCAGCTCGTGCTCGTTCGGCCAGGCCAGCTGTCGAAGCCGAGCTCGAGCCCCCCTGTACCGTTCCGTGCGAGACGCGGACTCTGGAGATAGGTCGCGATGTACCGCGCCCTGTCGCGCTTATGAATCGCGTCGATGTTCTCGCGAAAGAGGGCTAGAGCTTGGGCGCTGTCTGCTGCAGCGGATGTCAGCGGCACCAGAGTGGCGTTGGGCGCGGTCGCGCATGCGGACGTCACGAGCGCGAAAAGGGCGAGGGCAGTTCGTATCATCGGGATAATTAGGTTGAGACCGCGGGGAGTCGCTGTCGCTGAAGGGACCGTCTTAGCGAAGCGTAGGTCCCGAAAGCGACTGCGACCCCGCGGTCCGGCGCAATATCCAGTACGATACAGCGCGCGCCAGCCCCTAGCTACGCGGCGGCCTCCAGCGGCTGCGCGGCTGCGAGGGACCGCCCGACACATACCTCGTCGCATCGGATGCGGCGCGGGCAACGCAGGCAGTCGTGCCTGATTTTTTCCGGATAGCTCGCTCGGTCAGTCACGGCATATCCCGCGGACTCGAAGAACGCCTGAGTCAGCGTGAGCGCGAACAGCTCAGTGATTCCACGCTTGAGCGCGAGATCCTCGACTTTGCGCACGATGCGCTTGCCGAGTCCGGTGCCGTGAGCGGCGCGCTCGATCGCGAGCGAAGACACCTCGGCGAGCGACGGCGAATATTCCTTGAGCGCCCCACAGCCAAGCAGCTTCCCGCGGCGATCCACCGCCACCACGAAGTCGTCGATCGCGTGCGCCACGGAATCCAGCGTGCGCGGAAGCATGATCCCTTCGGCCGCGTAGCCGTTCACCAGGTGCACGATCGCGTCCGCGTCCGCGCGGCGCGCTGCGCGAATCGTCACGTCGTCCTGCCGCGGCGAGAACGGTCGAATGCTGTGCTGAATCACGACACGACTCCTTCAAGAATGGCGAGACCAGCTTCCAGCTCTTCGCGAGCGGCGATGAGCGGCGGGAGAAGGCGGAGCGTGTAGTCGCCCGCGGACAGAATCAGCAGCCCCGCGTCGAGAGCGCGCGCGACGATGTCCGCCGCCGGCTCCACGACGTCGATCCCCCACATGTACCCGACGCCACGGATAGCGCGAACGCGGGGAGTGCTCGCGGCCAGCTCGGTGAGCATCCCTTTGAGCCAGCGACCGTTCTCCGCGACACTCTCCAGCAGCGCCTCGTCCGCGAGCCTGTCGAACACATGCAGCGCCACCGACGCCACAAAAGGCCCGCCGCCGAACGTCGTGGCATGATCGCCGGGCTGCACCGTCCTCGCGATATCGTCGGAGACCAGCACCGCGCCCATCGGAAGTCCGCCGGACAGCGGCTTCGCCAGCGTCAGCATGTCGGGCACGACGCCGCTCTGCTCGTACGCGAACAGCGTCCCCGTTCTCCCCAGCCCGCATTGTACTTCGTCGAAAATCAGCGCGATCCCGCGCTCGCTGGTCAGCGTCCGCAGCCCGCGCAGCAGCTCGGGATCGAGCACCCGTACGCCGCCCTCGCCCTGCACGGGCTCGACTATCACTGCCGCGACAGTGTCGCCATCGAGCATATGCGCAAGATCATCCAGATCGCGCTCGGAGATCGAGATCCCGGGCACGAGCGGGCGAAATGGAGCGCGGTACGCCGGCCGGTCGGTGGCCGCGAGCGACGCGAACAGCCGGCC
>JBKJKB010000218.1:0-8724 GCA_046597675.1 Gemmatimonadaceae bacterium | reverse complement strand
CGAACTCGACCTCCATCTTACCCGCCTCGATCTTGGACAAGTCCAGAATGTCGTTGATCAGCGAGAGTAGAGAGATGCCGTTCTTCTGGATTCGCTCGAGGTAGGCGAGCTCCTTTTCGTTGATTCCACCAGACTTGTTGCGTAACAGCAGGTTTGCGAACCCAATTACCGAGTTGAGAGGGGTTCGCAGCTCGTGGCTCATCCGCGCCAGGAAGTCGCTTTTGGCTTTGTTTGATGCCTCGGCAGACTCCATCGACGACTTCAACGCACTATGCGCGACCTGCCGGTCGGTTATGTCGCGGAAACTGACGACCGCACCCGGATTTCCCTGGGGATCCCTGACTTCCGCCACTGAATATTCTACGGGAATGGACGTGCCGTCTCGGCGCCAGATGATCTCGTCATCCATTTTCCCGGCGAAGTCCCCTGTGAGCGCGGCGTAAACCGCGCATTCCTTCACAGGATACGGGCTGCCGTCCGGCTTGGTGTGATGAAAGAGAGAATGGCCGTGATTTCCGACTAATTCCCCGACGTCGTAACCCAGCGCCGTCGCCATCGCTTGGTTGGCGAAGGTAACGCGACCCTGTGCATCGAGCCCGTATATCCCGTCACTCGCCGAGTCCATGAGAGTACGCGCATACGTTGCGGAACGCCGGCCCTGCTCCAGGGCAGCGAGGGTTCTACGCATGAGAAGGATCGCGATCACCGCCAGCGCCGCTGCCGTAACGATACCCAGCGCAGATACGAGGCCAGCCTGGATAAGGCTCCGCTCCGCGCTGACGCGTCGCTGTTCAAGGAGTCGATTCTCGTGATCCTTCATGTTTGCCACGAGCTCCCGGACCGAGTCCATGTGCCGCTTACCCTGCCCCGCGGCCACCATCTGTCTGGCGGCGACAGGTCCCTGGGTCGCCATCCTTGTCACTGCGCTCTGAGAATGGGCCACCTTCTCTTCCGCTGCTTCAACCAACTGTTCCAGCGTTCTCCGCTGCGCGGGATCGGAAGTGACGAGACCGCGCAGTTGGGAGACTACTTTCTTGGCCTGGACGACTCCAGCGGTGAAGGGCTCCAGAAACGCGGAATCACCTGTGATGATGAATCCGCGCTGACCCGTCTCCGTATCGTTGAGGCTGATCAGGAGGCGGTCGAGCGCCTGCATCACGGCGTAGGAGTGATCCACCTGTTCGCGGCTTCGAACCAGGCCAGTGATGCTTCGAACGGTAAGCGTTCCGACGCTTCCCACGATCACGATTGCCGCGATAGCAGCAATGGTCGCGATGCGTCGGGAGCGGTAAGCGCCTACCTGGAGTGGTCCAGCGGGTTCAAGGGTGATCGGCGCTCCGGATGAGTGCGGAAATGTAGAACCGCGGTATTCTGCGTGGACAGGCAACAGTGTATGCTACCTTAACCACATGCTGTGAGGCCCTCTGCCTCTTAAATGTGCTCGAATCGCCGACTGTCCCATCCTGGATGCGCGCTGCCCTTGCCGGGGTTCCAACGCCGATGAAGCCGCGGCGCGTGCTTGTCATAGATGACGAGGAAGACATTCGCGTCCTCGCTACGATGATTCTGGAAATGGATGGTGACTTCGAGGTGTCCGCAGCAGACTCGGGAGCTGCCGGAATCGAGCAGGCAAGACGCGACCAGCCGGACGTAGTCCTCCTTGATTACTCGATGCCCGATCTCGACGGACCTGCAACCTTTTCCAGGCTTCGCGCCGATGATCTCACGAGTGCGATACCGGTGATTTTCCTGACGGGCAAGGCACACGGGGAGTCGCGCCGGGCCGTCGACGCCATCGGCGCGGAGGGCGTGATGGCGAAACCGGTGGATCCGATGTCGTTCGCCGGAGAGCTGTCAGATATCCTCGATCGCCTCATCGGGGAACGGGGCACTTGATACCGATTCTGGTTTCGGGAATAGAGCCATCCGTCGTCACGGGGCTGACCTTGAAGCTCGAAGGAGTGTCGGTGGACCAGGTCGACGGCCCCCGCGACATCGCCAACGCGTTGGCCGCGAAAGATTACCACCTCCTTCTGCTTGGCGACGCGCCCGGCCGGGTTCTCTCGCTGGACACCCTGCGGGAGTTGCGGCGGGACGGTGCCAGGTTGCCGATCCGCATCGCGTGCTGTCTGAATCGCACTCTCGAGGGCGAGGTCTCCGCGCGTGTAGTGACAGAAATGGCGATCGATCGGATTTTTTTTCAGCCTGTCGATTCGGACGAAGTGGCACTCCAGATCGCGCGTCTCATAGGAACGGAAGTGCGGACGCCGGAGGCCGGGGCGGACCGAAAGGAGAAAACGGCTGCTTCACTGGACGCCGTCTGGGAACGATTCCGCGAGCCCACCATCAAGAGAGTAGACGCGATCGAAGACGCGATTGTCGCGCTCCTGGAAGATCGTCTCGGTGCGGATCAACTTCGTGCCGCCGAGCGTGAAGCACACAAGCTTGCCGGGTCGGCCGGAACCTTCGGGTTTCCGCGCGCCTCGATCATCGCCCGCGAGATCGAGAACAAGCTGGCCAGTGGACCGCTCGGCCCACCCGACGCAGTGGGCCTCTCGGAACAGGTGCTCGCACTGAGGGCTGATCTCGAGGGTGTGCGGCCTGCCAGCGAGCCACGGCAGGAGCTTTCGCCGGAATCGATCATGGTGCTGATCGTGGAGGATGATCCCGAGTTTGCGGAGCGACTGGTGATGGAAGCGGAAGGTCGCGGAATCCGGACAGTGCATCGCAGCTCCATTTCCACGGCTCGCTCCGGGTTGGGCACGTCCACCCCTGCCGCCGCGTTGATCAGAATTCGTCGCGGCGTGTCGCCGGAGACGCTCGATTTCATCACGGAGCTGGAGGCACGCGTGCCGCCGGTCGCCACGGTGGTCCTGGCGGACAACGACAGCTTTCTCGATCGCGTGGAAGTCGTGAGGCGTGGGGCCCGCCGGTTCGTCGAGGCGCCCGCGCCACCGGTAACGGTGATAGATGCGCTGGTCGATATCGTTGCCCAGGCCGAGGGGCAGCGCGTAACCGTTCTTGCGGTGGACGACGACGTGCACATCCTGGCCGCTCTCCGGGCGATTCTCGAGCCCCGCTCGATCTCGATAACTACTCTCGACGATCCGTTCCGATTCTGGGAAGTTCTCGAGGAGGTGAATCCGGATCTCCTGATTCTCGACATCGACATGCCGCACGTCAGCGGACTCGAGCTCTGCCGGGTTGTTCGGAGCGAGCCTCGCTGGTCGGGCATCCCGGTACTGTTTCTGACGGCGCGTACGGATACGGCGAGCATCCGGCGGGCGTTTGCTTCGGGAGCCGACGATTATCTCGGGAAGCCCATCGTGGGTTCAGAGCTGATCATGCGCATCAACAACAGGTTGGACCGCGTGCGGCTGAATCGCGAGCTGGCCGACACCGATGCTCTCACCGGGATTGCGAACCGCCGTAAATCGTCCGCGCTGGTCGAGCGCTTCGTGAAGCTCGCGCGCCGAAAGGGCGATCCGTTCTCGGTTGCGGTCCTGGACCTGGACCATTTCAAATCGATCAACGACACATTCGGGCACGCCGCCGGCGATGATGTGCTTCGCTGTGCGGCGCAACTGCTCTCGCGCTCCCTCCGCGCGGAGGATGTGATCGGCCGGTGGGGCGGGGAGGAATTCACCATCGGTCTCTACGGCACCAACAAGTCCGACGGGGCGAAGCGCCTGTCTGCGATCCTGGCGAGTCTCGCCGCCCACAAGTTCGCGGCCGCGGACGGCTCGACGTTCCACATTACATGCAGCGGCGGAGTAGCACAGCTCGACGTCGATGGCCCGGATCTCGACAGCCTGCACAGAGTGGCGGATTCCGCGCTGTATGAGGCAAAGGCCGCTGGCCGAAACCGTGTCGTGCCTGCGGGGCTTGCGCAGTCTTCCGCTACGGAACGGGTCGACGTCGTGATCGTGGACGACGACGAGGCACTCGTCGGCCTCCTCAAGCATTCTCTCGAGACTCGCGGCCTCAGCGTCAGATCGTTCGGGGACGGCGAGCTGGCCGCCGCGGCGCTGACTGGAGACGTTCCGGAGCTCCGCACGCGCGTGATTCTGCTCGATGTGGACCTGCCTGGTTTGAACGGCCTGGATGTTCTGCGCCGGCTGAATCGCGCAAAAGTCACGAAGGTGTCGAAGGTGGTCATGCTCACCGCGCGCACGGGTGAGGGTGACGTGTTGACGGCGCTCGACCTCGGCGCGATCGATCACATCACCAAGCCTTTCAGCGTACCCGTTCTCCTGCAGAAAGTCCGGGTCGCTTTGCGCGCTGCCGGGGCGTGATCGACGAACGGGTGCTCGAGATGGTCATGTGGGGAGAGCTCTCGCTCCTGGCCGTCTCCGTAGCAGTCTTTTTTGCCCACGGCCTGTGGCTCTACTTCTCCGACAAGCGTGACGCGCGGCTCACTGGCGAAGGCAGGCAAGCACTCGTGCGGTTGCTGGATGTGGAAGGTTCCCAGTCCCTGTCCGACATGGAGACTCTCCGCGCACTGCCGCGCGACGTGCAGACCACGATTTTTCTCGAGATCTCGAAAAATCTCACTGGCGAAGGGAGCCAGGACCTGAAGCGGATCGCGGGCCTGACGGGGATTTTCGACCGCGCGCGCGAGATGTGCACGAGTCGGCGATGGACGCGGCGCCTGAAGGGAGCGCGTCTTCTGGCGCAAATGGAACAGTCGGATCTCCTCGTCACAAAACTTCTGCACGATCCTCATCCTGCAGTCCGCGCGCAAGCCGCGGAATGGGCGGCCGCGCGTCCCATTCCGGAGGTATTCGACGATCTCCTCAGCCTACTCGCCGATCCCGAGACGCTGTCCCGGTTCGCGGTGCAGGACGCGCTCTTGCGGATGGGACGCGACGCGGCCGAGCCGCTCGCGCGCTATCTCGAGAATCATTCAGGTCATGCCGCAGCGGCGGGGCTTCACATCGCGGCTGCGATGGTCGAGCCTGTCTTCATTCCCGCGGCGATGTCTCACTCCCGGGAGGGGATTCCGGAGGTGCGCGCCGCCGCCGCGAGTTTGCTTGGTGCGGTCGGTGGAGCAGAGGCGGCATCTCGCCTCGTGGAGTTGCTCGACGATGCGGATCCGGAGGTGCGCGCGGCGGCGGCGTTTGGCCTGGGACGAATGCGCCACTGGCCGGCGGGATCGAGACTGACCGCAATGCTCGAGGATTCAAGCTGGGCTCCGCGTCGCGCGGCGGCGCTGGCGCTGCGGTCGATCGGCGCGCCCGGTGTCCTGTTGCTTCGGCGTGCCGCCTCTTCCCCGGTCCAGCGCGCCAGTGACATCGCGCTGCTGGCGCTCGACATGCCAGCGGCCGCCCGATGACGCACGATCTTCAAACTCTCGCGCAGATCGTTCTGGTCAGAGCAGAGCTTCTCGTGCTGCTGTATTTCCTCGCGGTGAACGGCTGGTATCTCGTCCTGCTCGTCAGCTCGTATCTCGAGATGCGTCGCCACATGATACTGATAGCGGATGAGAGCAGGTGGCGACTCCTGAGCTCCGAGCTGTCGCCCAGCATCTCGATGCTGGCGCCTGCGTACAACGAGGAAGCGACGATCGAAACGAGTCTTCGCGCGCTGCTCGCTCTACACTACCCGCGGCTTGAAGTCGTCGTCATCAATGACGGATCGAAGGACCGGACGATAGAAGTGCTGAAAGAGCAATTCGATCTCGTTGTGGTGAAAGCGGTCTACGACCGGCGGATCGATACCAAACCGGTGAAGGAGACGTACCGGTCGGCCACTTACCCGGGGCTTGTCGTTGTGGACAAGGAGAACGGGGGGAAAGCGGACGCGCTCAATGTCGGGCTCAACTTCGCGCAGGGACAGCTGGTCTGCGCCATGGATGCGGATACACTCATAGAGCCTGACGGACTGCAACGCATGGTCAGGCCGTTCCTGCACGCCAATGACGTTGTGGCGACCGGAGGCACCATCCGCATCGTCAACGGATCGGAGGTTCGCTCGGGCCGCGTGGTCCAGGCACGCGTGCCGACCAACCTCCTGGCTGGTCTCCAGATCGTCGAATATTTGCGCGCGTTTCTCTTCGGGCGCCTGGGATGGAATCGCCTCGGCGGGAACCTGATTATCTCCGGGGCGTTCGGGCTTTTTCGCCGCGAGGCCGTACTCGCCGCCGGCGGATACCTGCATGATACGGTGGGCGAGGACATGGAGCTCGTCCTGCGCTTGAAGCGCCGGGGATATGAAATCGGTGGGCCTGGGAAAATCGCGTTCGTTCCCGACCCTGTCGCGTGGACGGAGGCACCCGAATCCATCAGAGTGCTCGGCCGGCAGCGTGACCGCTGGCACCGGGGACTCTCGGATGTTCTCTGGCGCCACCGGAAAATGTTTCTGAATCCCCGCTATGGAGTGACCGGGCTGGTGGTATTCCCCTATTACGTGTTTGTCGAGCTGCTGGCTCCGGTGGTCGAGGCGGCGGGGCTGTTCGGACTCGTGCTCGGACTCGTGTTCGGGCTGCTCGACTGGCCTTTTGCCTTCCTTTTCTTCCTCACCGCCTATGGGCTTGGCACCGCTCTGACGGCTTTCACACTCATACTCGAGGACCTGAGCTTCCACAGGTACGCGACCTTTCGCGACCGGTTCAAACTCTTCGGCTGGGCGCTGATTGAGAATCTCGGTTACCGCCAGATGACGGTTTTCTGGCGGCTGCGCGGGCTATGGAAGTTCATCCGTGGTAGAAAGGACTGGGGCGACATGACGCGGAAAGGTTTTGCGCAGAAACCAGCCGTCGTTTCGGAGCCACGCGGATGAGTCACTATCCTGGCGTCACACTAGATTTGATGTAATCACATGGAGAACGAAAATGTCTAAAACCGGTACGAGCGAAGCGCCCGCCAAGGCGGCCGGCCAAAATGGAGCAGCCGCCCTCGAAGTAAGGGACACGCGCACTAATCAGTCATATAGCCTCCCCGTGGTCGACGGGGCCATCCGCGCGACGGATCTGAAGAAAATCCCCAGCGGGGACGCTGACGGCGGCGGGTTGATGAGCTACGACCCTGCCTTTCTGAATACCGCCGCGTGCCGAAGCGCGATCACCTACATCGATGGCGACAAGGGGATCCTGCGGTATCGCGGCTACCCGATCGAGCAGCTGGCCGAGCGCGGCAACTTTCTGGAAGTAGCCTGGCTGCTGCGTCACGGCGAGCTGCCCGACCAGAAGGAGTACGATTCCTTCGTGAACGACATCACGTACCACACGTACGTGCACGAGAATATCCGGAAATTTCTCGAAGGGTTTCGCTACGACGCGCACCCGATGGCGATGCTCAACAGCGCCGTCGCGGCGCTGGCGTCGTTCTATCCCGACTCGCGCAACATCTTCGACGCGGACCATCGCAACATCTCCATCATCCGCCTGCTGGCCAAGGTCCCGACGATCGCGGCGTTCTCATACCGTCATGTGAAGGGACTGCCGTTCGTGTACCCCGACAACGACCTCTCGTACGTCGAGAATTTCCTGTCGATGGTGGCGCGGATGAGCGAGCCGAAGTACGAGGCGAACCCGGTGTTTGTGCGCGCGCTCGAGATCCTCTTCATCCTGCACGCGGACCACGAGCAGAACTGCTCGACCAGCGCGGTCCGCGCGGTTGGCTCATCGCACGTTGATCCGTTCTCGGCGATGTCCGCGGGGATCGCGGCGCTGTTCGGCCCGCTGCACGGCGGCGCGAACGAGGCGGTGCTGCGGATGATCGGCGAGATCGGCCATCCGAAGAACGTCCCTGCGTTCATCGAGGGTGTGAAGGGCGGGAAGGGGCAGCGCCTCATGGGCTTCGGCCACCGCGTGTACAAGAGCTACGACCCGCGCGCGCGCATCGTGAAGCAGCTCGCGGACGACATCTTCAAGATCGTCGGCGTGGACAAGGACCTGGAGATCGCGCTCGAGCTCGAGCGGATCGCGCTGTCGGACGAGTACTTCGTGTCGCGGAAGCTGTACCCGAACGTGGATTTCTATACGGGGCTGATCTACCGCTCGATGGCTTTCCCGACGGAGTTCTTCACGGTGCTGTTCGCGATCGCGCGGACGTCGGGGTGGTTGGCGCAGTGGGAGGAGATGCTGCTCGACAAGGAGCAGAAGATCGCGCGGCCGCGTCAGATCTACACGGGTCCCGCCGAGCGCGCGTACACGTCCAGACTCGCGCCGCCCAAGGTCGGGCCGCGGGTCGCGAAAAAAGACGCGTTGAGGCAGTAGCCGGTAGTCGCGCGGGTCGAGGCCGCCGGGAGCCGGCCCGCCGGCCCTACGCTGGCTGCGCTCGCTAAGACGGGCCTGCGAACCCCCCACCCGCCCGTTCCGACCACAGGCAACACGGCGGACGCCGCGTGCGTCCTGGCCGCCCCGCTCTTCACACTCCGACGTCGCGCACCGCCAGATACAGACACCACAGCGCGCAGCCGAACATCAGCGCCGCGGGCCGGGCGTCGCCGCGCAGCGCGAGCGATGCGGCCATGAGTAAGAAGGTCGCGAGCATTACCAGCGCCATTCTTCCCGCGGTGCTGAAATTCGGTTTGTGCGGTACCGCGACGGCGTAGATGCCAAGCGCTGTGACGGCGCCGAACCGCAAGTTGTTGCTCTTACCCGCAACCGGAAACTCCGAACCGGCAACGCTCAATTTGGATCCCCCTGCATTGCCCCTGGAGCTACGGCGTCTTCACCGGAGTATGACCTGTAGTGGCGGTTCCAGAGTGAGTGGTACCGCC
>JBKJKB010000349.1:0-8191 GCA_046597675.1 Gemmatimonadaceae bacterium | reverse complement strand
CAGCTACGATCCCGTTGAGCATGGCTCTCCTTCCGACGGATACCCGTTCGGGAAATGGACCGGGAGCGATCGCATGGCCGCGCCGCCACTCGTGATCCGGCTCGACGGCGGAAAGCTGGATGTTTTCGAGCTGGCACCGCTCATCGATGGTTGTGTTCGCCTCATTCTGATAGTGGACGGGCCGTCCGCGCCGGCGCCTCTGGCGCGTCTTATATCGCCCGGCGTGCTCGTCGCTCAAGTGGAGGGGGTGAAAGCCCTCGAGGAGTTGACCGGGTTCGAGGGGCCCGCCATCATCGCGGTGATGCAGGGGTCGGAGGCCAGATTCGTTCACGATCCGCGCGCGGGAACGGTGCTGTGGAAGCGCGTCCGGATAGATCGTATGCCTGCCGTGCCGCCGCGAAAGACACTCGGTTCCCGGAGTGCGTGGCAGCAACGTGACGATCTGGCCCACCTCAAGACACTGATCGAGCCACCGAGTCTGACGTCTGGCGCCACTGAAGCGTTCGTTGCGGGGGCACTCGGTGTCAGCTCCGATCCCGCTGAACGTCTCACCGCCTGGCTGATCGATCAGTCCAGCCGGGACGGCGTGGCGTGAGCACTGATGGCTGATACTATCTCCGCAGTTCTGATCCTCGGCGGCGTCGGACTGGTGTTCGGCGTGATCATCGCGATCGCCAACAAACGGCTTTGGGTGTGGGAAGATCCGCGCATCGACATCGTCGCGCAGATGCTGCCCAGCGCGAACTGCGGGGCTTGTGGCCTTCCGGGATGCCGCGCGTTCGCCGAGCAGGCCGTGCTGGGAAAGGTGACGCCATCGCAGTGCACGGTATCCGGCGCGGGCACGCACGACCAGATCGCCGGCTACCTCGGCGTGGACGCCGGTGAAACCGTGAAGAATGTCGCGCGACTCCTCTGCGCCGGCGGCCTCGGCGTCGCCGGCTATCAGGCCGAGTACCGCGGCATTCCGACCTGCGCGGCCGCGGCGGCCGTCGCGGGCGGGGCAAAGGGTTGCGCTTGGGGCTGCCTCGGACTCGCAGACTGCGAGCGCGTGTGCGACTTCGACGCGATCCATATGACCGAGATCGGGCTTCCGCTGGTGGACGTCGAGAAATGCACGGCGTGCGGCGATTGCGTGGACGCGTGCCCGAAGTCGCTCTTCGAGCTGCGGCCGTTGAGCGCGGGACTGCTCGTGCAATGCAAGAACCTGATTGGCGGCGACGACGCTCTCGAGCAGTGCACCGTTGCGTGCACGGCGTGCGCCAAGTGCGTTCAGGACGCGGTCGAGGGATTGATCTCTGTTGCCAGTGGAGTTGCCGTGGTGAACTATGACAGAATCGCGCTGGCGGAACCGCGTGCGGTCGAGCGGTGCCCGACCGGCGCGATCGTGTGGCTCTCAGGGGCGCAGTTCGCGCGCAAACCGGCGACGGCCGTGGGTCAACTCCAATGAAGCTCTGGCCAACCTCCAAGCATAAAGACGCCACGGCAGCCGCGTACCCGTACCCGGGTGTGCTGCAAGCGCTCGATGGCGGCAGCGCGGTTGTCGCGATGGAAGTCGCGGCGAGCGAAGCCGCCGGCGCCTATCCCATCACGCCGTCTACGCAGATGGGCGAGGGCTGGGCCGCCGCGGTGGCCGATGGAAAGCGCAACGTGAACGGCCGGCGACTGCTCTTCTTCGAGCCAGAGGGAGAGCACGCCGCCGCCGCCGTGACCGCCGGAATGTCGATGGCCGGATTGCGGGCGACGAACTTCTCGAGCGGGCAGGGAATAGTGTACATGCACGAGTCGCTCTACGCCGCGGTCGGCAAGCGACTCACGTACGTCCTGAATGTCGCCGCGCGAGCGATGACAAAGCACGCGCTGAACGTGCACGCCGGGCACGATGACTATCACGCGGTGGACGACACCGGTTTCTTCCAGCTCTTCGCCAAGGACGTGCAGGAGTGTGCCGACCTCAACCTCATCGCGCACCGCATCGCCGAGCTGTCACTCAACCCCGGCATCATCGCGCAGGACGGATTCCTTACCAGTCACGTCATCGAGTCGCTGCGACTCCCCGAGCGCGACCTCATCAAGACGTTCCTGGGGGATCCTGCGGATTTGGTCGAATCGCCGACACCGGCGCAGCGGCTCGTGTTCGGCGAAATGCGACGCCGTATCCCGGAGGCATTCGATCTCGACTATCCAGCGATGCTCGGCGTCGTCCAGAACCAGGACAGCTACGCGCAGGGCGTCGCGGCGCAGCGGCCGTTCTACTTCGACCACATCGCCGACCTCACCGATCGCGCGTTCGATGAATACGCCGCGCTGACCGGGCGGCGCTACGCGCGGGCGAGCGGCTACCGGACGGATGACGCCGAGTGGGTGATCCTCGGCCAGGGTTCCGTCGTTTCCAACGCCGAAGCGGTCGCCGATCACTTGCGCTCGACCCGCGGGCTCAAAGTCGGCGTCGTTAACCTCACGATGTTCCGCCCGTTCCCCGCGGACGTGCTCGCGGGGCTGCTCGCGGGAAAGAAAGGCGCTGTGGTGATGGAGCGTACTGACCAGCCGCTGGCGGTGGATCCGCCGCTGCTTCGCGAGATCCGCGCAACGATGTCCAAGGCGCTGGAAAACGGACGCGTCACGCCAGGCTCGCCTCTGCCGTACGCCGGCATTCCTTACCTTCGTGGCGACCAGGTGCCTGATTTTTTCTCCGCCTGCTTCGGGCTCGGCAGCCGCGACCTGCAGCCGGGCCACATCATCGCCGCGGTGGACAATATGCTGCCGGGCAACGCCCGCACGCGGCAGTTCTACCTCGGCATCGATTTCGTGCGACAAGGCACGCGCTTGCCCAAGCTCCAGATCTGGCAGGAGAAGCTCGTCGCGAGTTATCCGCAGCTCGCCGACCTCGCCATCCACTCGGTGGGCGACGTGAACTTGCTCCCTCCAGGCTCCACGGCGCTGCGCATCCATTCCGTGGGCGGATGGGGTGCGATCACGATGGGAAAAACCCTCGCGATGACGGCGTTCGACCTGCTCGGGTTGGACATCAAGGCGAATCCGAAGTACGGCTCGGAAAAGAAAGGCCAGCCGACCACCTTCTACGCAGTGCTCGCCCACGAGCCGATCCGGCTCAACTGCGAGTTCCGGCACGTCGATGTCGTGCTATCGCCCGACCCGAACGTTTTCCGCCACAGCGATCCGCTCCAAGGGCTCGCCGCGGGCGGCGTCTTCGTGATCCAGAGCGATCTCTCGGCCGAATCGCTCTGGCAAACGCTGCCGGCAAAAGCGCGCCACGCGATTCGCGAGCGGAAAATCAAGCTGTACGTGCTCGACGCTTTCGCGATCGCGCGGAAAGAAGCGTCCGACGTAGAGCTGCGGTACCGGATGCAGGGCGCGGCATTCATGGGAGCCTTCTTTGCCACCTCGTCGCTGCTCGCGCGCGAAGGGGTGAGTCAAGAGTCACTCTTCGAAGGAATTCGCAAGCAGCTCGCGAAGAAGTTCGGTTCCAAGGGCGAGCAGGTGGTGGAAGACAACCTGCGGGTGATCCGTCGCGGCTTCGACGAGGTGCACGCAGTGGAACCTGCCGCGGACGACGTCGCTGACCAGCCGGGGAAGGTGCCACAGATGCCGATACTGCTCGATTCCCCGAGCGCCGGGCCCGGACCGGGCAATCCGGGCCGGTTCTGGGAGCAGGTGTGCGCTCTCTGCCAGATGGGCCAGGATGGCATCGCCGATCCGTTCGCCGCCATCAGCACGATTCCCGCGGCGACCGGCGCGGTGCGCGACATGAGCGGCGTGCGGCTCGAGGTTCCCGACTTCATTGCCGAGAGGTGCACCGGCTGCGGCCAATGCTGGGTGCAGTGCCCCGACTCCGCCATTCCGGGGCTCGTCAGCAGCATCGAGGACGTTTTGTCCGCGGCGATCGAGGCGTCGGTGAATGGGATGCGGATGGAGCGCATTCGACCCATCGCCAAGCATTGGGCGCGCGAAGCTCGGAAGGTCATCGACCAGAATCCCGCGACTCCGATCGCCGAGGCTTGGGCGCTGTCGTACCGAGCGGTCGTTGACAAGCTCGGGTGGGACGCTGACCGGAAAGGGGCCGCGGAACCGGAATTCCAGGCGGTCAATGCGCGGCTCACCGAGTTCCCGCTCACCCGCACCAAGCCTTTCTACGACGCCGTCGAAGCGAAAACGAAAGGGGCAGGTGGGCTGCTTTCGATCACGGTCAATCCCGAAGCGTGCAAAGGGTGCAATCTGTGCGTCGCCGTTTGTCCCGACGGCGCGCTGGTGACGGTGAAGCAGGATGAGCCGGGGCTCGACCGGCTACGCCGCAACTGGAGCATCTGGGAGCGTCTCCCCGACACCGCCGACAGGTACGTAAATGTGCCGGACGTCGACGAGGGGATCGGCGTGCTCTCGTCACTCCTGCTCAAGAAGGCCACGTATCGCTCCATGGTCGGCGGTGACGGAGCATGCATGGGGTGCGGCGAGAAGACCGCCGTGCACCTGATCGTGTCGGCAATCCATGCGTGGATGCAGCCACACGTGGCCAAGCACGTTGCGCGCCTCGACGCGCTCATCGCCGCGCTCGACCAGCAGGCACGGAACCTGGTATCGGCCGTCGCCGATCTCGATGCGGCCGCTGCCGCGAGCGTGTCGGTCGAGGTGCCGATCGATGCGGCCAGGGCCGAGCAGCTCCGCTTGCTGAACGCGGCGCTACGCGATCTGCGTGACCTTAAATGGCGGTACGTCGAGGGGCCGGGCGGCAATGGTCGCGCGTCGCTCGGCATGGCGAACAGCACCGGCTGCTCCTCGGTGTGGGGCAGCACATATCCCTACAACCCGTATCCGTTCCCGTGGGTCAGTCACCTCTTCCAGGATTCGCCCTCGATCGCCATCGGCCTGTTCGAAGCTCACATGCGCAAGATGGCGGACAACTTCGTCGCGGTGCGCCGGGCCGAGCTGCTGGCGGCCGACGCCTATGACGCCGCGAGGGACGAGGCGGCGCTCGGCGACCTCGACTGGACGCGCTTCACCGACGAAGAGTTCGGGCTCTGTCCGCCGATTGTCGCGATGGGCGGCGATGGAGCAATGCTCGACATCGGATTCCAGAACCTCTCGCGCCTGCTCGCGTCGGGGAAACCGATTCGCGTGGTGGTACTGGACACACAGGTCTACTCGAACACCGGTGGCCAGGCGTGCACCTCGGGATTCACGGGCCAGGTATCGGACATGTCGACCTGGGGCAAGGCGCAGCACGGGAAGACGGAAACGCGTAAAGAGCTGGCGCTCATCGCGATCGCGCATCGCGGCGTGTACGTGCACCAGACATCGCAGGCTTCGGCATCGCACCTCATCGCCGGCGTGTTGAAGGGTCTTCAGAAGCGACGCCCAGTGCTGATCAATGTCTATACGCCGTGCCCGGTAGAGCACGGGCTCGCCGACGACTGGTCGCAGCACTCGGCACGCCTCGCGCTCGAGAGCCGCGCGTTCCCGTTCCTCACATATGATCCGGACGGCGGACCGAGCTTCGCCGATTGCCTGAGCCTCGAGGGGAATCCGTCCCCGAACGATTCGTGGCCCGCGTACGCGCTCAAGTTCCTCGGTGACGACGGTGCCGAACAGACGATGGAACTGCCCCTCACGATCGCCGACTGGGCAGCCACCGAGGTGCGATTCAAGCAGCACTTCTCCGAACTGCCCGCGTCGGAATCCGGCGACGAGCTGATGCTCTTCCACGAGTACGTCGCGGCGAGCGCCGCCGACCGCGAGGGCCGCACGCCGTTCATCTGGGCGCTGACGAAAGAGCGGAAGCGCCGTCGCCTGAAGGTCTCCAGCGAGATGGTCGGCCTCGCCGAGGAACGGCAGCAGTTCTGGTCGCAGCTGCGCCAGCTGGCCGGTCTGGAAATCCCGATGGCGGTGCACGACGCTGTCGTAGGGGAGATGGAATCGGAGTTCGAGCAGCGTGCCGACGCGCTGCGGCTCGACTATGAGGCGAAGCTCGCAGAGCTCAATGCGAGCCTTCCGGCGAAGCTCGCACGCCGGCTGGCCGACGGGCTGCTCAGGAGTGCCGGAAGCTCCGCCGCGGTCGCCGATCTGCTTGCATCGCTCCCGCCAGTGGGGAAGCCGTCGGGGAACGGTTCGGTCCCGGAGGCCGCGGCAAGCCCGGCTCCCGCTGCCGCACCCGCCGCGATCGTGACATCCGTCACCGACGACGGACCGCTGCTGCTCGAGGCGTACATCGACTCGGTCCTCTGCACGACCTGCAACGAGTGCACGGACCTCAACAACAGGATGTTCGCGTACAACGCCGACAAGCAGGCCTACGTGAAGGATGCCACGGCCGGGACCTTCCAGCAACTCGTCACCGCGGCGGAGCGGTGTCCGGTAACCATCATCCATCCCGGTTCACCACTCAACGCGAAGGAAAAAGATCTCGCGAAGTGGGCGAAGCGCGCCGAGAGATTCAACTGAGCGGATGATGCGCTTTGCGACGGGATTCAGGCACGGCGTTCATCCGCCCGAGGAGAAGGGGCTCACCAGCCACCTCAGTATCCGCCGCATGCCATATCCCGACGAGCTGGTGCTCCCACTCCGGCAGCACGCCGGCAAACCGGCGAAGCTGTGCGTGAGAGTGGGCGACCGCGTGGAGCGCGGCGACAAAGTAGGCACGGCCGATGGCTTCATGTCCGTGCCGATTCACGCATCTGCCGCCGGCACGGTGGTGGACGTTGACTGGTGGCCGCATCCCGATGGGACAATGGCCGAGACGGTGCGCATAAAGGTCGACCGGTTCGCGCCGCAGGTCGCGCGCCCGCGCCTCGTGCCGCATTGGGAAGGGCTCACTACGGAGCAGGTCGTGAACGCGGTCCAGGACGCCGGCGTCGTCGGACTCGGCGGCGCTGCCTTCCCCACACATGTGAAGCTGGCGCCGCCCGGGGATTACCCGGTGCATACGCTGATCATCAATGGCGCCGAGTGCGAGCCGTACCTCACGTCGGATCACCGGACCATGGTCGAGCATGCGGCGCGCGTTCACTTCGGCATCCGCGTGATGATGCGCGCATTGGGCGTGCCGAAGTGCGTGATCGGCGTCGAGAAGAACAAGCCCGACGCGATCGAGGCGCTCCGACGTGCCGTGCCGGACGACATCGACGTGACCATCCTCCCGCTCACGGTGAAGTATCCGCAGGGCGCGGAGAAGATGCTCATTCACGCCGTCACCGGCGTCGAAGTGCCGTCGGGGAAGCTGCCCGTGACCGTTGGGGTCGTCGTGCAGAACGTCGGCTCGGTGGCTGCGCTCGCGGAGGTGTTCGAGACGGGCCTGCCACTCATCGAGCGGATCGTCACGGTATCGGGGCATGGACTGAGAAGGCCCGCGAACCTCGTCGTACCGGTGGGCACCAAGCTCCGCGACCTGCTGTCGTATTGCGGGGGCCTGACGGCAGAGGCCGCCGAAGTGATCATCGGTGGACCGATGATGGGGCAGGCACTGGCCAATCTCGACGCGCCCGTGATCAAGGGAACGACCGGCGTGGTCGTGCTCGAGAGAGGGGAAACGCGGAGTGCGAAGGTGTACCCCTGCATCCACTGCGGGCGATGCGTCGACGCGTGCCCGGTCTTTCTCAATCCGTCATTGCTTGGCGATTTCGCGCGAGTGCAGCGGTACGAGGACATGGTGGATCTCCACCTCGCCGACTGCATGCTTTGCGGCTCGTGTGCGTACGTCTGTCCGTCGAACATTCCCCTCTCCCAGCTCTTCCAGGCGAGCAAGGTCGCTCTGCGCCGCGCGCAACCGGCCGTCGCATGAGCGCCGACGATCTCATCGTCACGGCGTCCCCGCACATCCGGTCGCTCGACTCCACGCCACGCATCATGTGGCACGTGGTGGCGAGTCTCGTCCCGGTGATCGTGTCCGCCGCCTGGTTCTTCGGCGCAGGTGCGCTGTTGCAGATCGCCACCGCGGTGGCGGTTGCGCTCCTCACCGAACGCTCCACCGGGAAGGGCGGCGCGATCGCCGACGGTTCGGCGGCCATCACCGGACTCTTGCTCGGTCTCTCACTCCCGTCCGGATTCCCGCTCTGGATGACGGCGCTCGGCGCCGCGTTCGCAATCGTCTTCGGCAAGCAGGTCTGGGGTGGTCTGGGACAGAACGTGTTCAACCCGGCGCTCGTCGGACGCGCGTTCCTGCAGGCGGCGTTCCCGGTTGCGA
>JBKJKB010000310.1:0-7490 GCA_046597675.1 Gemmatimonadaceae bacterium | reverse complement strand
ATGTTGCCGCTGCGCACTCCCGGCGGGGGCCGATGATTCATGGGTAGCAATCGTATGCGTCGTTCGCTGGTGCTCGCGTGGGCCGCCGCTCTCGCGGACGCGCGTGACAACCTCGGCCTCACGACCATTAATGTGAGCGTGGCCGGAGGCGTCACCTTCACATGAGAATCGCAGCTACGCGCGGGTGAACGTCATACCGATTCGCGATCCGATCATCAGACCCATCAAGTCCGCGCTCCGCCCGAACGGCGAGATCGTTCTGGTTGGCGCGACGGTGCGTGGGGTCGTGATAGTGACGTTGCCGAGTAACTTCGTGAGTGGGTGTCCGTAAAGGAGCATGGTGACTAGTGACTAGTCACTAGTCACTAGTCACTGTTAATTCTTCCCATGCTCCGATTCATCACTGCCGGCGAGTCCCACGGCCCGGCACTCGTCGCCGTCCTCGAAGGAATGGTCGCCGGCCTGCCCCTGGCCGCCGATGACGTGAACGGCGAGCTCGCGCGGCGCCAGCACGGCTATGGCCGCGGCCGCCGCATGCAGATCGAATCCGACTCCGTCGAATTTCTGGCGGGAGTGCGCGCGGGGGAGACGATCGGCTCGCCCATCGCCATGCTGATCCGCAACCGCGACTGGAAGAACTGGTCGGAGATCATGGACCCGGCCCGGAACGAATCGGATCCGGACAAGAGAAAGCGCGCGGTCACGCGGCCCCGTCCCGGGCACGCGGACCTTTCCGGCATGCTCAAGTACGACCGCTCCGACGCGCGCGACGTGCTCGAGCGGGCATCGGCGCGGGAGACCACCGCGCGTGTCGCGGCCGCCGCGGTGTGCCGCCGATTTCTTTCGGAGTTCTCAGTCAGGATAGGCAGTCACGTCGTGCACCTCGGCGGCATCGATGCTTCGGTTCCGGACCAGATGCCGGATGACATCAACGCCGCGGTCGCAGATTCGCCCCTGCGTACGATCGACAAGGATTCGGAGCAGAAGATGATCGCCCGGATCGACGAGGCAAAAAGGGAGGGCGATACGCTCGGCGGAATCTGCGAAGTCGTCTGCACCGGTCTTCCGGTCGGGCTCGGGTCCTTCGTGTCGTGGGATCGGAAGCTCGACGGTCGCCTTGCGTCCGCAATCATGTCCATCCCGGCGGTGAAGGGCGTCGAGCTGGGCCTCGGCTTCCAGGCAGCCAGACTGCCGGGCTCACGCGTGCACGACGAGATCGACGCGCAATCCGACGCTACCCGGGCCGGTGGCGTTCACCGCCGCAGCAATCGCGCGGGCGGACTCGAAGGCGGGATGACCACCGGCGAGCCGTTGGTAATACGCGTGGCCATGAAGCCGATCAGCACGCTGATGAAACCGCTCGCGACGATCGACACCGAGACGCGGGATGCGGCCTCCGCGGTCGCCGAGCGCAGTGACGTCACTGCGGTGCCGGCAATGGGAGTAATCGCGGAAGGGATGGTGGCCTTCGTGGTTGCTCAGGCCTTTCTGGAAAAATTCGGTGGAGACTCGCTTGGCGAGACGCGTCGCAACTGCGAATCATACATTGCGCGGATCAACGAGCGGCGGAAATAAACTGCGGCGCCCTTTAATGCCCGTATTTCTTATCGGGCTCCCGGGCGCCGGTAAGTCCACGATAGGGCAAGCGGTCGCGACAAAACTCCGCATACCGTTTATTGACCTCGACCGTGACATCGAAACCGCCACCGGTAAATCGATCGCGCGCATATTCGCGGAAGACGGAGAACCCCGCTTTCGCGAGCTCGAAGCAGAGGCTACTGCGCGCATCCCGCGCACTCCTGCTATAGTTGCTCCTGGCGCCGGTTGGATCTCGAACGAGGCCATCAGGGTACTTGTGCCTCGTGCCGGCTCTACCATATACCTTAGAGTAGAGCCTCGGACGGCTGCCCTGCGACTTGGGGCAGCGGCTGCGGATCGGCCCCTGCTGACCGGTGATCCGGTACAGGAGCTGGAACGGCTGCTGGCTGTCCGACGTGAGCTCTACGAGTCGGCGGACGGGTTCGTCGACACGGAACAGTACCCAATCGATCAGGTAGTCCAACGGACCGCCGAGCTTGCCTCGGCGTTTCTGCAACACCGGCGGGAATAAGAGGATCATGGACGAACAGCTGCCTATCGCTATGCCTTTCAGGGTCATGGGACCCCACGAGCGCGGACGTTTCGCCCCGGAAGCATGGGGACATCTGCTCGCGCTCAGCGGATCCGGTGCCATAAACCCAGCCGAGCTCGAGCACATCATCGAGCGCGCCCTGGTGCAATTCGATGGTCGGATCGCGCTGGACGATCTGCGCAATCTGCTCGAGGGCACAGGGCTCGACGATATCGGCGCTCCCGGCGATAACCCGACGGTGCATTAAGCGATGGCCGCGAAGAAAACCACGAAAGCCGCAGTGAAGAAAAAAACGCCGGTCGCAAAGACGACGGCCGCGCGCACGGTCGCGCCGCGAAAGACAGCCGCCAAGCGCAAGACCGCCGTACCGGCCACGTCCGGCAAAGCTCCGGCCGCGCGCCAACGCAAAATGGTGGTCGCCGAAGACAACGGTGATTCGAGCGGGCAGAGTGGGACTACTTCGCTGGTGATAGTGGAGTCGCCGGCCAAGGCGAAGACGATCGGCAAGTATCTCGGTCGCGGCTACCGCGTGCGCGCCACCATCGGCCACCTCCGCGACCTTCCCGAGAAAAAGCTCGGCATCGAGATCGAGAACGACTTCAAGCCCGAATACGTCACGATCCCCGGCAAGGAGAAAACGCTCGCCGAGCTAAAGGCGGCCGCGAAAGGGTCCCGGGAGATATTTCTCGCGACCGATCCTGACCGCGAGGGCGAAGCGATCGCATGGCACGTGGCCAGCCAGATCGGCGGGAAGAACAGCGCGCCCATCAGGCGCGTGCTCTTCAACGAGATTACCAAGGACGCCGTCCAACTCGCGATCGCGAACGCTGGCGACATCGACGAGAACAAGGTGAACGCGCAGCAGGCGCGGCGCGTGCTCGATCGCCTCGTCGGCTACAAGGCGAGCCCGGTCCTGTGGAGGACGGTCAAAAAGGGGATCTCCGCGGGACGCGTGCAGACCGTCGCTCTCAGACTCATCGTCGAGCGCGAGCGCGACATCAAGGCGTTCAATCCGACCGAGTACTGGAGTGTCGAGGCGCAGCTCAGAAAGGGTGATCAGGATTTCACCGCCAAGCTGCACCACGTGGACGGCAACAAGCCGCACATCCCGGACGAGGCGACCGCAAGCAGGATTTTCGCCGATCTTCAGAAGTGGAAGACGTTCCCCGTCAGCGACGTCAAGCGGCGCGAGCGCAGAAAGAATCCCGCGGCCCCGTTCACGACGAGCACGCTGCAACAGGAAGCCGCCAAGAAGCTCGGCTTCGGCTCCAAGAAGACCATGCGCCTGGCGCAGGATCTCTACGAGGGAATCGAGATCGGCGACGAAGGCGCAGTGGGACTCATCACGTACATGCGCACCGATTCGACGCGCATATCGGAGACCTCGGCGGGACACGCGCGCGAGTACCTGCGGGCGCTGTTCGGCAAGGAATATCTGGCCGACGGC
Source organism: Gemmatimonadaceae bacterium (assembly GCA_046597675.1). Taxonomy (GTDB): domain Bacteria; phylum Gemmatimonadota; class Gemmatimonadetes; order Gemmatimonadales; family Gemmatimonadaceae; genus JACDCY01. The sequence continues at coordinate 3,912 of JBKJKB010000310.1, read as the reverse complement.
CCTCAGCTGTACGGTGGCGGGAAGGCCCGCGACGGCGAGAAGCCGGCCGCTGCCAAGGAAGGAAAGGTCCTGGGAGAAGGAAAGAACGTTCGTATCCAAGGTGCGCACGAAGCAGTTCGGCCAACCGACCCCGAGCGCAGGCCCGATCGCATCGCGCGCTTCTTCAAGGATGACAAGGGGCGCGACCGGCTGCGGCTGTACCAACTGATCTGGGAAAGGTTCATGGCGTCCCAGATGGCGCCCGCTGTGTTCGACACGACGACGGTCGACTTCCAGCTCGACCAGTATCTGTTCAGATCGACCGGCAGCGTCATCAAATTCCAGGGGTTCCTCGCGCTGTACAAGGAAACGCGCGAGGAGGGCGAAGGGCGCGCGCTCGAGGACGAGCAGGCTCTCCCCGCGATCATCGCCGGCGAAAAAATTCCGGTGCAGTCCATTACTCCCGCGCAGCACTTCACCGAGCCGCCCCCGCGCTTTTCCGAGGCGAGTCTCGTCAAGGAGCTGGAGCGGCTGGGCATCGGCCGGCCCTCCACGTACGCGTCGATCATCTCCACGCTGCTCGACCGCCACTATGTGAATCTCGAGCAGCGCCGGTTCCACCCGAGCGAGCTCGGCAATCAGGTCGAGCGCGTCATGGTGAAGAAATTTCCCGATGTCTTCAACGTCGCGTTTACGTCGCACATGGAGAGCGATCTCGACAAGGTCGAGGATGGCGACGTGGACTGGCACGAGATGGTCGGTGACTTCTACGGACCGTTCGCCGCTGCGCTGAAGATCGAAGACACCGAATCGCTGATCGCGGAAGCGCACGACCTCTCGGCGCTGGCCACCGAGCGTTGTCCGCAGTGCGGTGGCAAGCTCGTGGCTCGCGGCGGATTTTTCGGGCCGTTCGTGGCGTGCGAGAACCATCCCAAGGAATGCAAGTTCACGCGCCCGCTGCGCGGCGACAGGAAGCCCGCGCGAATGTCGGATGAGATCTGCCACGAATGCGGCGCGCCGATGGTCATCCGCACCGGACGCACCGGCGAGTTCCTGGGCTGCAGCAAGTTTCCGAAGTGTCGCGGTACGCGCTCGATGCCCACCGGGGTCAAGTGCCCCAAGGACGGCGGCGACATCGCGGTGCGCCGGTCGAAGAAACGCGGCAAGGCGTTTTACGGGTGCGCGAACTACCCGAAGTGCGACTTCGTGCTATGGGACAAGCCGGTCGCCGAGAAATGCGGGGAGTGCGGCTACCTGGGCGCGGAGCAGAAGTTCAACAAGACCCGCGGCGAATACCGGAAGTGCATCAGCTGCGCGAACGAGTGGGAAGTGGAATCGCAGCCGCTCGAGGCGATACCAGCCTAGCGGTTAGCACGCAGCACGCAGCACGCAGTACGCAGCACGCAGCACGCAGCGCAGTTCAGCTCATGGATCCGGCGGTGGTTCCGGGCGCTGTCCATCGGGCCGCGAGGTCTGTTGCTGCGGCCGTGACTCCACCGCTCGCGATGGAGCAGGCGCCGGTGCCTGTTCCCTGATGGCGGTCACTTCCCGATCGGCGGCGCGGGCCGATTCGCCCCGGCTCCGGTCCGATGCTCGGCCCGTTTCGGCGCGGTCCGACTGGGCATCACGGCGAGACCTCTCACGACGGATGACCTCGCTACCGCTGCGGGACGCACGCACGACACCCTCATCAGGCGGCATCGGCACGGACGGATCGCGGTCGAGCGGCTCTCTTGGCGGGCCGCGTCGCGGAAGCTCGGCGAGAGGAATAGGCGGGACGGACGCGGTACGCCGGATCATGTCGCACCGGCCGGTGTCGAGGAGCGACACGCCTAAGTATCCCCAACCGTTGGGGCAATACTGCAGGAACCGCGGGGGTTCCCACGACACCGCCATGAAGGGATCGCGCCAGTTGAGGTATACGTCCGAGGACCACGTGTCATCCGGCAGCCCCGCCACCAGGATGGACTCGAGCGCGTCCCACGTATCACTCAGATTCGTCGCGCGGAACAGGTCCGAGCCCACGAGGCTCCGCAGCAGATAGGGCGACTGTATCATCCCTTCCAGTGACAGCGGATACTTCGATGCGATTACGTAATAGGCGTCCGCGTACCCGAACAGGGCTCGATGCTGGTTCCTCGATCCAGCGGAATAACCCCACGCCGAACTCCCTCCGTGTACCGTCTCCTGGTTCAGTCCGGCGTGACTCGGATAGTACATCTGGCTTTCGTAGTACGGAAAAACCAGGCTGATCCCGTGACCCCGGGTCACGGCGAAGATCGCAACGTAAGCCGGCTCGCTCAACTGGTAGTTGAGCGCCCCCGCGGTGGGCTGATACAGTCGCACCTGCAGCGGCTCATCCGACGGTAGAGCTGGGGCGCGCATGAGCGACTGTTGGGCGCATCCGAAAACGAAGGGAATCGCAGCGAGATAGACGAACGGGCGCACGGTGCCTCCTGGAGCGGAATATCGGGTGTAGCCGACACTCTAAAATACGCGAAATCCTCTGAATCGCACGCGGGATTTTCGGTAGCTTTGACCCGTGAAGAGCTCTGGAACGGTTGTATACGTAATCGGGGGCGGACTGGCGGGATCTGAGGCCGCCTGGCAGCTCGCCACCCGCAATCAAGGGGTCAGGCTACTCGAAATGCGGCCGGTGCGCCCGACGCCGGCCCACAGGACCGACCGGCTCGCCGAGCTCGTCTGCTCCAACACGTTCAAGAGCACCGAGCTGTCATCCGCGCACGGCCTCCTCAAAGCCGAGATGCGCGAGCTCGGGTCGATGATTCTCGAATGCGCCGACATCGCCAGGGTGCCCGCAGGATCCGCGCTCGGTGTAGATCGCGAGCTGTTCGCGGCCGCCGTGACCGAACGCGTCACGAGCCATCCGCTCATCGAGGTTGTGCGCGAAGAGGCCACGACGATCGCGGCTCCCTGCATCGTGGCGACAGGCCCGCTCACCTCCGACACGCTCGCTTCCGTCATACGCGAACGGCTCGGCGCGGATTCGCTGGCGTTTTACGACTCCATAGCACCGATCGTGTCGTTTGACTCCATCGACCAGGGCGTGGCGTTTCGCGCGTCGCGGTATGGCAAGGAGACGATGGAATCCGGGGCCGACGACGAAGGCGCCTACTTGAACTGCCCGATGAGCCGCGATGAGTACGAGGGCTTCATCGACGCACTGACTGCCGCGGACCAGTTCCATGGCCACGAGTTCGACGAGGTGCCGTACTTCGAGGCCTGCATGCCGGTCGAGGAGATGGCAAAGCGCGGTCGCGACACGCTGCGGTTCGGACCGCTCAAACCCGTCGGGCTGCACGACCCCCGCACGAACGAGCGCCCGTACGCCGTGGTGCAGCTGCGTCAGGAAGACCGCGCGGGTCGCATGTGGAACATCGTCGGATTCCAGACGCGCCTGCGCATTCCGGAGCAGCAACGCGTGTTCAGGTCCATCCCCGGACTGCAGAACGCCGAGTTCCTGCGGTACGGCTCGATCCATCGCAACTCGTACGTCAACGCGCCTGCCGCGCTGACGCCGCATCTTTCCGCCCGCGGCGACGACCGCGTGCTGTTCGCCGGGCAGTTAACCGGCGTCGAGGGGTACACGGAGAGCGCGGCGACGGGACTGCTCGCGGGCCTGAACATGGCCCGGATGCTGGAAGGCGACGCGCCGGTCGTGCCGCCGCCCACGACGATGCTCGGCGCGCTGTATCGCTACATGCGCGAGGCGGACCCCGCGCACTTCCAGCCGATGAACGCGAACTTCGGACTGGTGGACGATCTCCCGGTGAAGATCCGCGACAAGAAAAGGAAGCGAGAGATGATCTCGGAGCGCGCGTTGACGGATCTTCGCGCGTGGATCGCCGCGACGGCCATCTTGCTCGCGTCCGAGCCGGCCGCACGCGCGTGACGAAGCGCGGCCGCGCGCGG
>JBKJKB010000268.1:0-5079 GCA_046597675.1 Gemmatimonadaceae bacterium | reverse complement strand
CGCGATCGTGCTCGGATGCAGCACCTTCGCGCCGAACGACGCGAGCTCCGACGCTTCGTCGAACCGGATTCGCTCGATCGGCTGCGCGTCCTTCACCACGCGCGGGTCCGCTGTCATCATGCCGTCCACGTCCGTCCAGATCTCGATGGCCTCGGCGTGCAGAGCGGCGCCGATCAGCGACGCGCTGTAGTCCGACCCGCCGCGTCCAAGGGTCGTCGTGATCCCGTCGGCAGTACGCCCGATGAATCCACCGAGCACAGGGACTTTCCCGTCCTTCAGAATTGGGAGCAGTACCGCGCGCGCCTGCTCCGCGATCGCCTCCGTCTTTGGCACCGCCTGCATGTAGTTCGCATCGGTGATCATCACGTCGCCGGCATCAACCAGCTGCGCGGGAATCCCGCGCTCGCACAGGACAGCTGTTACGAGCTGCGATGAGCACTGCTCGCCGATCGACGCGATCGCGTCGAAGCTGCGCGGCGTGACATGACCCAGAGTCTTGAGTGCCTCGGCGAGCGATGCGAGCTCGTCGAACATCGCGCTCAACTCCGCCGAGATCTCGATCGCGGCGGCGCTGTCGCCCAGCAGCTCCTTGCACACCGCAAGGTGCCGGTCGCGGAGGTTTTCGACGCCCCGGAGCGCGCCGATGAGATGTCCCTTCGCCGATTGCTCCGCGACGGCGAGCAGGCCGTTGGTCGCGCCGCCGAGCGCGGAAACGACGACGATCGGCTGACGGTCGAGACGGCCGCGCACGATGCCGACGGCGCGCTCGATCGCTTCGGCGTCACCGACAGACGTGCCGCCGAACTTCGCGACTATCACGCCGAGGGGATCGCGCCGGTGGAGAGCAACAGCTCGGCGTTGAGAATGGAACCGCCGGCCGCGCCTCGCACCGTGTTGTGTCCCATAGCCACGAGCCGCACGTCGAGGATTGCGTCCTCGCGCACGCGGCCGACGACCACCGTCATGCCCTCACCGGTGTTGACATCGCGACGCGGCTGCGGGCGGTCCGGCTCATCGCGCACTACGAGGGGCCGGTGCTTCCCGCCCGGCAGGCTGCGCACTTCCGGCGCGCCCGTCCACTCGTCGAGCGCGGCACGAATGGCCTTTACGTCCGGCGATCCATCCAGTCCGACGGACATGCAGACGGTGTGGCCGTGCTCGACGGGAACACGATTGGTGTGCGCGCTCACCGTGAACGCCGCGTTCGTGATGGCGTTCCCCTCGAGCTCGCCGAGGATCTTGCCAAGCTCGACCTCGATCTTGGCTTCTTCGTCGGCGATGTACGGGATCACGTTGCCGAGGATGTCGGCGGAGGGCACCCCGGGGTAGCCCGCGCCCGAGATCGCCTGCATCGTCGAGATGAAGAGCTGGTTGATTCCGAACCGCTCGTGCAGCGGAGCGAGCGCCATCGCCGCGACCGTCGCGCTGCAATTCGCGTTCGTGACGATCGCGCCGCTCCAGCCACGGACAGCCCGCTGGTGCTCGAGTAGCCGCATGTGATCGGCGTTGATTTCGGGAATGACCAGCGGCACGTCCGCATCCATACGGTGGTTCTTTGAATTGCTCAGCACTGTTTTGCCGGCTTGCGCGAACGCTTTCTCGATCGGTCCCGCAACCGACGAATCCATCGCGGAGAATGCGATCATCGAACTGACATGCGCGGGGTCGGCCGGCAGCAGTGTCAGCTCCCCGACTTCAGGCGGCAGCGTCCCCTCGTGCCATTTCACGACGTCGCGATAGCGCTGGCCTGCCGAGCGTTCCGACGCCAGCAGCTCGGAGATCTCGAACCACGGGTTACCGGCGAGGAGACGGATGAAGGTTTGCCCAACCGCGCCGGTAGCGCCGAGGATGGCGACTTTCTGCTTTGTCCTTGTCACTTGCGAGCCTTCTTCCCTGCGGGCACGGGCTGCACGGGCTCGTCGTCGCCCTGCTCCAGCAGTGTGCGCACCAGCATCTCGTACGTGTCCACGCTCGCGCGCAGTTCCGCGATGTCGACGTACTCATCCGGAGTGTGCGCGACGTGGATCGAACCCGGGCCGAACAGCAGCGGCTTGCCCCAGCGTCCGAGCAGCGGGATGTCGGTCGTGTACGCGACGGGCTCGATCTCGAAGCCCGCCACGGTGTGGAAGTGCTGCGGTGGAATGTGCGAGCCCCACTCCAGCTCGGCGACGCCATGCGCCCACTGCTCCAGCTGCTTCTTGATGGGCTCGACGTCGCTGACGATGCGGAACATCACTTCGGCTTCGGCTTGTGCCGGGATGATGTTCGCTTCAGTGCCCCCGCGAATGACGCCGATATTGACGGTCGGCTCGCCCAGCACCGGATCGCTCGGCAGCTCCAGCTTTTTCACTTTCGGCAGCAGCTCGAGCAGCGGCTCGATCGCGGACTGGCCAAGGTGTGGATACGCGGCGTGGGCTTCCCTGCCGCGTGTTCGGACAATCACGCGGAACGATCCCTTGGCGCCGCTCGCGAGCTTGCTCTCGGTCGGCTCGCCGTTGATTAGGAAGCGACTGGTGGCAGGGAGGTTGTTCGCCGCGCGCGCACCGTCGGAGCCCTTTTCTTCGCCGACGACGAAGAGAAGCTGGACGCGATTCTCGCCCGAGGTGACGAGCCGGTCGGCCGCGGCCATCATGGCCGCCGCAATTCCTTTCGCGTCCGCAGCACCCCGGCCGTACAGGCGGCCTTCCTCCAGTCGTGGCGTGAGGAAGGGCGGGACGGTATCGAGATGGGTGGAGAGCGCGATACTGCCGGATGGAGGACCGTTCGGGGCTGACCGCGTCGCCCAGACGTTGCCGCGGCCCGGCGAGACCTCCTGAAAGCTCACATTCCAGCCGCGCTTCACAAGCCAGCGCGTGACGAACTCGATGACTTCATGCTCCTGCCCGGACTGCGACTGGATCGACAACATCTCGGCCGCCAACGCTACGACGTCTGTCATGTCACGTAAGCTAACTGCCCACGATTGCTAGCGTTACCGTGCGCGCCGCCGGTCTCGGTGGCGAGTCCTCCTCGGCGGCTACGCGAGCAAACTACGCTCGCTAAGACGCCGCCTGCGAGGACCCGCCACCGAGACCGGCTCAACCCACTTTTCCGAGGCTGTGCGAAGAGCGGAGCGACAGGGCCCGACGTCGCGCGCGAGACGGCCTCGTCACCCTAAAAGCGGATGGGAGGACGGCGGCGCATGATTCCTCCTGTAAGAAATGCGTCTGGAAACCAGGGAGATAGGGTGCACATAGTGCGCCATCGATTGCCGACTCTACCCCTTGTTTTTCAACGAATCTAAATCCTCGAAAAAGGGAGGAGCACCCGTCCCGCGCCGGGGAGAACACGCACACTGACCGGCGTGGAGCCGGCCAGTTCACCATCGGTCTGGATTACGCGCGCTGGCACCGTGGTGATCTCGATCTCGCGGCCGGCTAGATAGGACATGCAGGGATCCGGCGAAAAATCGCGCCGCATCATCTTGTACGTGATTCGCGCCGCGTCGACGTGGGTCGTTGGCGAGAAGATGCAGACGTTGAGCAGGCCATCGTCGTGGAGAATTCCGTCGCCGAGCGTGAGCAGGTGGCGGAACATCGTCCCGAAGTTGGCGACCAGGATCGCGGACGCGCGTTTCTCGAAGGCGACGCCGTCGACCGAGCCGCTCACCCGGAACGCGTCGAACCGGAGCAGCGAGCGAACTCCGACGACCACATAGGAGAGCACTCCAAGCCTGCGCTTGAGCCATACCGGCGTCTCTGCGATCATCGTGGCGTCGACGCCCACGCCGGCCCCGATGCCAAAGATGCGGCCGTTGCCGAGCTTCCCGAGGTCGATGCGCGCTTCCCTGCCTGCCGCGAGTGCTCTCACGGCGGCTCGCACGGTAAGCGGGATGCCTAGTGAGCGAACGAGGAGATTTCCTGTACCCCCGGGAAGGATTCCGACCGGCGGACCTTTACCCGCGAGCGCGCCGATGACTTCCATCGCTGTCCCGTCGCCACCGAGTGTGAACACAGCGTCGTACGATTGCCCTCGATCGAGAGCGATCCGGCCGGCGTGGCCGGCCGATTCCGTCACCACGGAGTCCACCTCGATCGTCGCGCGCCCAAGCTCGCGGACCACGCCACGCAGTTTTCCCAACCCCCCGCGCGAGGCCGGGTTCACAATGAGCAGTGCGCGCCGCAAGGCCACTATCGACGGGGCAGTGAACTTGCTCGTACCGTGGTCAGGCGGTGTCTCTCGGGGTCGTAGGTCACGAGGAGAACTTCGCGAGGTTGCAGCGTAGCGTCCAGCTCAAGGCGGAGGTCAGCCGGGACCGACTCCTCCCGGCGGCGGCGACGCTCGTCGGCTTCGCGCGTAGCCCGGGCGGGCATCGCTCCGCCCGGAAGTGAAACATCGTCCCCCGCAGCGCGACGATCGCCATCATCGTCGTCTCGTTCCTGGGACCGCTCGTCGTGTCGCTCGTCATTCGCAACCGTCGCAACCGTATCGATGCGCACGAGATGGACGGCGAAGGCGGCAGGGCCAACCGGAACGCGCAAGTCTCGCGAGACATACAGCTGCCGGTCGTGGCGCAGGCCGCCTCCTCTTACCTCCTGCGAGTGGAGGAGTTCGCCGTTTCGGCGAACCTGCAGGCGATAGCGCGCGGTAGTGCCTTCGCAGATAACGCTCTGTCGCATTTGTGGCGCGAGCTTGGCAAGCTCCTCGTTGCTTTGCTCGCGGCATATCTCGATGCGCTCCGGGCGCGCTCCCAATGAGATCCGCAAGATTGCGTCATCAGCTCCGGCGACTCTGAGCGGAGAAACCGATCCCCACGCGACGCCGAGCAGTACCGCGGAGGTAAGCGTTGCGGCCAGAAGGCGGCGGAACGCGGTCCTCATTCTTGCTCGCCGACGAGCACCGGGTCGCATTCCAGATCGATGCCGACGAACTGCTCCGCGGTCTGCTCCCCCGCGAGGCGAAGCTGTTCCTGGAACTCGCGGACTGCTGCCCTTGCCTTTCCCGGCTCGCTCGCGTTGGCGAAGGCAATCTTGACGCGCTTCCGGTCAACCCTGGCCTTCAGATCCGCCTCGCGTTCGTGATACACGCGCTCGTTCAACC